>NZ_VPDX01000016.1:0-2082 GCF_013417475.1 Acinetobacter sp. YH12249
GCCTTCATAGCCGCCTTTAACTGCGACTTCATATGCTGAGTCGCCAACCAGTGAGGCAAGCCATTCTGTTTCAGTGCCTTTGTAGCCTTTATCTACCGCAAGATCGTAAGCTGATTTGCCTTTCAGCGCAGCCAACCATTCCTCTAATGTACCGGCGTAGCCATTATCCTGTGCGAGTTCAAATGCAGACTTGCCGTCTGTACCGTCTTTACCTTTCAAGTAGTTGATCAGGTCGTTGACTGTGGCATTTTCAGGAAGTTCTTTGGCTTCAATTAATAATTCAAGCGCAGACTTACCATTTTCTCCATCCTGTCCATCTTTACCTTTCAGGTATTCAATGAGATCAGTAGGGTCTGATCCTGGGTCAAGTTCACCTGCTTCAATCAGCAATTCAAGTGCAGATTTACCGTGCTCACCGTCTTTACCGTCAGTACCATTCACACCATCTTGGCCCTTCAGATAGTCAATCAAGTCAGCAATGCCTGATCCTGGATCAAGTTCACCCGCTTCAATCAATAGTTCCAGCGCAGACTTACCATTTTCACCATCTTTACCATTACTACCGTCCTCACCTTTTAGATACTCGATCAGATCATTTACAGTAGAACCCTCTGGTAATTCTTTGGCTTCAATAAGAAGTTCTAATACGGATTTACCGTTGTTTCCGTCTTTACCTTTCAAATAATCAATCAGATCATTAATATCCGCATCAGCATTTAGCTCACCCGCTTCTATTAATAGCTCCAGTGCGGATTTACCATTTTCGCCATCCTTACCATCCACCCCATCTTTACCATTAAGATTACTATCAACAGGAGTTTTTGGCTCTTCTCCTTCTGTTCCTTCATCTTTAGGCTCCTCTGGTTCCAAGTTACCCGGATTACTACCTACCGGAGGTTCTTCTGAACTATCTTCATCTGTAGGCTCGTCTATAGGATGACTAGGTTCGGCACTTTCAGTATTACTATTTTTATTATCAGTTATCCCCGCAATTAACCCTATGCCCGCTATTCCCAAACCTGCTATTGGCCAAATATTGATAAATGCACTTTCTGAGTGGCCGTATAATAATGGTTCAATTTTATCGATAGGATTATAGTCGAGAGTTTCGAAGTCATATAAAAACATTTCCGACTGTTCATTTCTAAAAATCAATGAACTCTTTTTCGGATTAAATTGATTAACCAATATTATTTCACCACTTTTCAAAGTAATTACTGCTTGGTTATTTATATATTCTATTTTTTCTATATCTTCAATTTTTACATCTACTAGAACTACAGAATCTTTATCGAGTTCTATTTTTTCCAGATACTCTTTTATTAATTGATTATTACCGCCCGCTTTTGAAATAACTTGAACCTGCATAGGAAACCCCTATAAAACCTACTTAAACAGTTGGTATTAATTAAAGATTTATTAAAAACATTTTTCAAGCAATTACTCTACTTTTTTACAATATAATTTTACAGATAATAATAATCATTTCTGGTTTAACTATCACTTTTTTAACAATAGCTAATCACTCATTGATAGTTTTATATAAAATAAAATTAAGTTATTGTTTTACATATTTTAATAAGACTCATAAAGTTAAAATATTTAGTTTTTTTAAAAAATTACATTCAAATAAATTATATTTAATCTTATAAAATTTATGTTTTTTTACTTTTCTAGATTTGGAAAGTATTTATTTCTAAAAATTTATTTTTATTACTTTTAATGTAAACTTCACATTGAAAAACAGTTAATTTATTAAAATAAATATATTAAGTATCACTCTGAATGATATCTCTCATTGAAATAAATCTTACCCGAATTATTTAATATTTTTAAACCAACATTTAAGGTTTTCTTAACTATTTTTTATTGTTATACTTTATTTCTATATTTATAGAATCTGATCACTAAAAATTAATATTAAGTACTTATTCGACTCGAAAATAAAATCACTATATTAGACCTCTTTCATAAATCATTTTTTGCTCAGTTCCAAGTTGTAGATTCCAGCGATTAAATTGAATCTCAAACCAAGCCTTTTACCTCTATTTCGATAACGCTCAGCAAGGATTTTGAAGGTTT
>NZ_VPDX01000037.1:0-20113 GCF_013417475.1 Acinetobacter sp. YH12249
TGTTCTCGGCCCTCACGTTCACAATAGATCTTTTCACCTGCCCGATAGGCAATCGCAGCAGTAGCGGAACGCCCTGCTGATCGTGCTACGGTTTTGACTGAAAAGTGGTAAATCGCCATGCCTATTTTCGCTTTTAAATTTTCACGTAGTGAAGTACAACCGTGGATACGGTTGTCGGGGTATTGGGGAGACCCCAATCGTACTTGCAAACGAAGTTTGCATAAGTGCGCTCTTCGAGGAAAACATTACTATACATATAGCACCTTGAATGCATATTCAAGTGCGCTTATGTTAGGGATGGTTTCCCAGGATGATGGTATTGGATTAATGAGCGTTACTGAAACACTAGACAGCAAAATCAAAGCACAGGAAGAAAAGCTAAAGCAGTTAAAGGCTCAAAGACAGGCAGCACTGGCAAGAGAACGTGCTAAAGAGAAAGAACAAGCTCGAAAGGATGATACCAGACGCAAAATTTTAATTGGATCCTGTATGCTAAAGATCACTGAAGATGATGAACAAGCCAGAGCTAAATTAATTGCTCAGATGGATAAGTATTTAACAGATGAGCGTGACCGAAAGCTTTTTAATTTATAAATTTTGAGGGATAAGTAGTGGAAGATCCAACACTTAATAAGTTAATACGTAATACAGAATTATTCTTCGAACATCACTGGAATGTAGACCTATTAGGAAAGCCTCCTGAATGGTCACCAGTACATTTTAATTTTGGAAAAATTCCTAATTACGATAAACAAGGTGTATATGCGTTTGTCAAAGGGGATTTAGTGACTTATATCGGTGTTGGGACTTCTAGAGGTGCTGGCCGTTATCGTGGTAATGGCTTAAGCGCCAGGGTAATGAAATATTGCCGATGGAATGAAGATAAAACTGAATATATTGCGATAGATCCAAGACTGAAAGATGCTGGATCCATCATTACAATAGGCTTTGAGCGTGATACGGCTTATTTAGCAAATGCCCTAGAAGTTTTTCTTATCTCTAAAATCCAACCTGTCCACAATGTGGTTAAAGTTGGTATGTAATTTCGCATAAGAAATTTTATGTTAAATGATTGTTAGAAATGCCCCTTGATCGAGGCATTTTCTATAAAGAATACTAAAAACTAATTAAAGCCAACCAAGTTTCAAAACAAGGCAGTTCTCAGCAATCATATTTTTAAATTATATAACTCCCAACTGAGCTTTTGCTCCAACGATAAGGCTTTCATTTTGAGTTTCTAAGGCAAATAAACCATACATCAAAGGAGAGGCCGCTGCTCTTTCTAAAGTCTGTTCATATAGTTTATTCCAAACTTTACCCCCTAGTTTTTCATACTCGATGATTAGAGTTTTGAGGCTTTCTTCTCCAAACAAAGTTACATGCCCAGCAAAATCAATCGCTGGGTCATCTATATGGGCTGTTGACCAATCAATAACGCCTGAAACAGCTCCATCCTTTGAAGCTAGTACATGCCCAGCATATAAATCGCCATGTATAAATTGGGTGAAATCTGCCCATAGAACATCATTATCCAACCATTTTCTGTAGCGGGTTTCCAATTGCTCACTTATACCAATTTCAGATTTTACTAACTGCAAATTGTTTGCTATTTCAGGTCTTAAATCTGAAGGTTTCATAATTTTCAAATCATTTTCCCGAACTTCTTTTTCAGGAATACTATGGATTTCAAATAAGGTTTTTGCCAAAGATGTTATGTATTTCGGGCTATCTTTGTCCATATTCCAAATTATTTCATAGGTTTCAGCATCCAAATTTAAAACAGGATTATCTTTAAGTATGGGATAAGCCACTAATTCTGTAGATGAAATTCTCCAATCAGGAACCTCTACAGAAAGATGTTTTTTTACCAATTCTAAAATGCGTTTTTCTTTCTTGATTTGTTCCCTCATGCCATCACGACGAGGAATACGCAGCAACCATTGTTGCCCCTTTGTATCAAGAGCAAAAACGACCTTAAAATCAATGCCCATTTCATTGAAATTCATTTTGTCCGTAAGCAACAAGCCGTGTGCTTCAGCAAGTGATTGAATATCTTGAATTGTCATTTTTAATTTCCTTTAAAGAGTTCAATAATTAATGTTCGGATTAGATTGGCTATCATTAACAATCTCTCTCAAAAGTCTTGATGATTTTGTGGTCTTTGATCTCGTAGATAATGTCAGCAATATTATCGACCAATTGCTTGTCATGAGATACGAAGATAATAGTTCCTGCATAGGACTTCATCATTGTTTCTAATGCGGCAATACTTTTTAGGTCAAGATAGTTTCCTGGTTCATCCATAAGCAAAATATTATATTTTCCTAAAAGCATTTTGGATAAAAGCAGTTTGATGATTTCACCTCCCGATAAGTCGGATAAGTTTTTTTGAATATCATTCGCTCCGATCCCCATTGAAGCCAATACTGCACGAATTTCCGCAACTGTGTACTCGCACTCTTCCTGCATAAAGGAGAGCACAGATTTATGCGTGTTAAATTTATATCCTGTTTGTGTAAAGTAGCCAATTTCAGCTTTTGGAGATATGGTTAATCCATCAGCACGTTCTGATATCATTTTTAACAAGGACGTTTTCCCTGTTCCATTCGATCCAGTTATAGCGACTTTAGCGCCAAGCGGTATTATAAAGTTAGCGTCATCAAAGATAGTACGGCTACCAAATTTTAAGCTCAGACCATCTGCCGTAATCGGGAACTTATTGTGCAGTTCTAGGGCTGAACTTTGACGAAAACGAATAGAACGCAAATGCTCTGGTGCTTGAATATCTTCTAATGCAGCCAAACGCTTTTCCATACTCTTAGCTGCCTGATACAGTTTTCTTTGCTTGGTGCCAGTCATTTTTGCATGCCCAAGTCGTCCAGCACTTTCGGTAGAGTTTTTGGATTTTTCTCCTTTTTTCTTATTGTCTAATCGATTAGCTTGCTGGCGTTTTTCTTGCACAGCAGATTCTAATCGCTCCCGTTCCTTCATCATCAGCTCATATTCTACGGCTTGGTGTTGTCGCTCTTCTTCTTTTTGACGCAAGTAATCCGAGTAACCACCCCAATATTCCGTAATTTTACCGTCTTTTAACTCCCATATCTTGTCTACAACCATATCAAGAAAATATCGGTCATGACTGATAACAAGTAATGCTCCATCAAATGCTTTAAGTTGACCAATAAGTAGATCTATTCCATTGAGATCAAGGTGGCTGGTTGGTTCATCCGCTAGAATGCCATGTACTTGTTGGGAAAATGCGGCAGCAATTTTTGCACGAGTTTCCTCTCCGCCACTCATTGTGTCGTTTTGTACATTGGAAACACCAAGGCGAGATAACATTGCCCGGTCTTCGACCGTTTCTATTTCGATTCCGCCCAGTTGGCTGATATGTGCAAAATCACCAAAACGCTGTAATGTCGCTTCGGCTAAAACAATTTCGCCATTAAGTACTTTGAGTAAACTACTCTTTCCTGCTCCGTTATCACCCACAAGACCAATACGGTCATAAGAGTGAATTTCCAATTCATCAATATCCAAAACATCACGCCCAGCATAATCCAAGCGTATGTTTCTCGCTTTAATAATTAAACTCATTTTTATTTACTCCTGTTTAGCTCTTGAAATTTTTTATGCAGCAAACAGGATTTAGGTGAAAACAAAAGCTAGCATCACAGTGTCCTCCCAAAAAAAAAGCTATTCATCCACAGGGTGGACAAATAGCTAGTCAATTAAGTTATAACTGGAAACTATGCACTAAAAGCATACTTATAAATTAAGCATACTTTTACTTTATATATCCGCATATATTCTTAAAGACACAACAAAAGCCCACCATTATAAAATAGTGTCACTATGCAAATAGTTGTGTCTTAACGAATGCGGATAGAATGCATAAACTTACCTAAAAAATAAAATTCAGTTTTATGATAACTTTACTGTTAAAAGAAGTCTAGACAACCTTGTTTTATGCTTGGATATAAGGCTTATTTTAAAATAATAGTAGTGAAGATTTTCTAAAATTAACATAATACACCTTATACGAAATGCTTGATATTTCTCTTTAAATATCATTATATTAACGTAAGCCGTTCTGGAGTATAGGGCACCAGAACGGCTTTTTATTGATTATTCATGTTCCACGATCACTAATTGAGCGATGTTCCACGGTTTTATTCAGTTTTAATAAACATCATCCGGTTTTTTGAGGAGTCATTATTTCAAGTGCTTGCACTGAAATTGGCTCTTCAAAAAACTGGAGTCTTGGCTAACCATATGGAAGGAAAAAGCGGCTTAGGAAGCCTCTCTTCTTCTGTTCTGGTTCAACATGCTCCGGGATAGGAATACGCTTATTGTCTTGCTGAGGAGTAGTCAATTCGTCATAGTTCGTTGCTAGTTCCGACCGAGGATCCGTTGCTATATCCTGTTTAAAGCTCTGATCGGTAAAGGTAGTCATATTGGCTTTTGGTGCTTCTAGTAAGCGCTGCATAGCTTCAATCTGTTCTTGATAAAACGATTCACGTTCTAAAGATTGATTTTCTCTCTGTATTGCCTGATTTAATTGTTTTTCCAGTATGTCAACTTGACGTTTTAGTAAGTCAACTTCTGTCAAGTTTTGACTGTTAATTGATTGACTTTGATTGACTGTATCCTCTTTTTTTTGTGGTTCCCCAAAAACTCTTAGGGCCTCTGAAAAGTCAATTAATCCATCAGATCCTTTAGATAAATTTCCTTTGTTTATATGTGCATATATGGCTTGTCTTGAATATCCATAAAGCTTAGCTAACTCTGAAACTGACAGTTTTTTCATTATGTAAACCAGTTTTCAACTTGTGTTAATACCTGACTGTTAACTTAACAATTTCAATTAACAATGTCATTGAAATCCTAATTTTCTGAGTAAAGGAAGTAATTCCTTAAATTTCTCTGCATCTTGCAGCATGGCAGCTATACGTACAGCAAACTGCTGATAGCTTTCTGTGCCTTGTGAATATTTACTCATCTCAGGAAGCTCTGAGAGCTTGTTGGCGAATAGATGGCGTTGTTTATCTGTTATTTTTGAAAAGAGGTCTAATGTATTCGGATCTCTTTTAGATTCGACTGAATGCGTGGCTGATTTTTTCTGTTTAAAGCTAAATGAAAAACCAGTAATAGATCTACCTGTTTTATGCTGTTCAACTTTGACAATAATATCGGTATGTTCATTTACTTGTTTTAATGCAATGTCTAAAACATATTTTTTAAAATCATACATTCGTTTGTATTCAGTCTCGAGTACACCTATTTTTTGTCTAAAATCATACATAGTTATGAGAGGCGTTTTTCCAGTACTACGCCATGCAATCAATATTTCATATAAACGAACAGCATAAGCACTTGTTAAATTACTTATTTGTTGTATTTCATACTTTGTAAATTGTTCTTCTAACCTAGTAATTAAAGGCACAATAGCAGGGGCAAAAATAAGTCTAACGACAGCTTCATTATCAATATAAGCCACCTCGCTCACCCATCTTGATTTGTGATTAATAGTGTTACCTTTTTCACTAAGACTCTGATAACTGAATTGTCTTGCAAACAAGTCATCGCAAGCATCTTTTAACGCCTGATAAGCCGTATTTCGATGTACACCAAACTGATTAATATAACTTTCAGCATGAACTGTTAGTGGATCATTAGCATTTATCCCTTTACCCGATTCCCTTGCTTCAACAATAGCTAGGAGAATTAACCTCTGTTCAACTAGATCGAGGTTATAACTGGCATTGATTAAGGCGTTATCTTTAACAACTAGTTCTGTTTTCATATGAAAAGATTATATTTTTAATTCAATAAGACGAGGTTATATAATTATCTCGCTTAATGCAAGGTAAACCTCGTTTTAATGCAAGGTAAACCTCGTTTTAATGCAAGGTAAACCTCGTTTTAATGCAAGGTAAACCTCGTTTTAATATCTCTAGAACCATTATGAATAAAGGATTACAGCTTAATTAAAAGCATTTAAAAGCTTAAAAATAATTAAAAGCCCAGGGAGTAAAAAATTGCCCTTGGTTTTCGCTTCGCTCAAACTCTATTGAATCTCGCTTTCGCTCGATTCATCGGGGCAATTTTTGGTTCATATTTTCGTGAATTTGAGAAAAAGCAAAAGCAAGATCAAAAGCAGCTCGGAATTCGCTTCGCTCATGAGCTTTTTTTCTCGCTACGCTCGGTTTAGGAATCAAATTTGGAAAGTTCGCACCCATTCGGGATGCTCTGTAAAGCAGGTGATTGATGGATAGGGAGCTTGTAATCAGGGAAAGGGATGGGCAAATTTTCTCAGTTCGCTCGTAGACACTCGCTCTGTTTAGCGACTCATGCCACGAGATTTCATTTTAGGCGCATGTTGCTGTGCTTTGAGCTGTTGTTCCTGTCTGAGTTTCATCTGTTGTTCTGCTTTGATCTCATCCACACATTTTTTAATGACTTGATAGGATGGGTATAGAGTCTGGTATTGCTTGGCTTTGGCTGGATGTTGTTGTTGGTACTGCTTCCAGGCATGTTCTTTGAATTTGTCATTTTCCAATAAATCCTTCACACCATGTTTTTTCTGGTGTTCATGCTGACCTTTCAGCTTTTTGTGCTCCTGGTAAATCGCATCACGTTGGGCTTCCCAGGCTTTTTTTCCAAACAGTAAGGGTTTGTTCTGAGTTAATTCGTTGTGTTGATCGACCAGGCTTTGCAATTTGTCATGACTTTGCTTGAGTCCGCTTTTCACGATCTCCTGGGCAAGCTGCTGATTGAACTCATTTTGATGTTTGTGGTGCTTGGTCAGGGTTATTTCGGCTTGTTTGAGATTACGCTGCATGAAATCCAGGTCTAGATTCGCGTCTTTTGCGCTGATTTCGCGTTTTAGCACTTTGCCAAGGGTTTCCCTCTGTTTTTCCTCAAACAGGGCTTTTTCGTCAATTGGTGGCGTTTTAGCGCTATTTTTGATTTGGATCTGCTGTTCTGTTTTCAGTGTGCTGAGTTTGATCTCATTTTCAGCAATCAGCAGATCCATATTTTTGCTGTATTGCAGCTGAGCCTGATTTCTCTGTTTGATTTCGTCATTGCTTCGGCTGATTTCGGTCTCAATCCCTTTTCGGCGCAGTTCGGTGACTTTCGGCCCTTCGTGCAGCGTGGCTTCTAAACCATTCTCCTGGTCTTTGTAGCTGCGGTGGTCGACTCGGGCAGTGTATCCAGCCAGATCCAGGTGCATATTGCAGATATTGGCAAAGTGTTCGCGCCAGTGTTCGATTTCTCCACTGTGTTTCTGATCCAGTTCCCGGGTTTTCTCGGTGAAGCCTTCCGGAGTAAGTTTGCGTGTGCTCATCAGGATATGCGCGTGATAATTGCGTTCATCACTACCAGATCCAGTATGCGGTGCATGAATACAGGCATCGACGGCCACCTGATGTCTGTCCACGATACTGGCGCATAGCTCTTCGAGCATGGCCAGGCGTTGTTCCTGATTTAATTCACTTGGAAAAGCGATTTCAAATTCTCGGGCAACTGTCGAGTTTTTTCGGGTTTCCCGTTGTTCAACTTCGTTCCAGAGTCTTTCCCGGTTTTTTAAATGTTCTGGTGCGCCTTCGGGTAAATAAATTTCTTTATATTCCACACCTGTTTTTCGGCTGTAATTATGTTCTCGGCCCTCACGTTCACAATAGATCTTTTCACCTGCCCGATAGGCAATCGCAGCAGTAGCGGAACGCCCTGCTGATCGTGCTACGGTTTTGACTGAAAAGTGGTAAATCGCCATGCCTATTTTTCGCTTTTAAATTTTCACGTAGTGAAATACAACCGTGGATACGGTTGTCGGGGTATTGGGGAGACCCCAATCGGACTTGTAAACGAAGTTTGCATAAGTGCGCTCTTCGAGGAAAACATTACTATACATATAGCACCTTGAATGCATATTCAAGTGTGCTTATGTTAGGGATGGTTTCCCAGGATGATGGTATTAGATTAATGAGCGTTACTGAAACACTAGACAGCAAAATTAAAGCCCAGGAAGAAAAGCTGAAACAGCTCAAAGCTCAAAGACAGGCAGTACTTGCAAGAGAACGTGCCAAAGAGAAAGAACAGGCACGAAAGGATGATACAAGGCGTAAGATTTTAATCGGATCGTGTATGCTAAAAATTACTGAAGAAGATGAGCAAGCTAGAGCAAAACTTATTGCCCAGATGGATCGATATTTAACAGATGAAAGAGATCGTAAGTTATTTAATTTAAATTAGGATTTTTTATGTTTTTCCGAAAAAATGAAGATAAAGAAATTGATCAATATTTCTTTAAAAATGGAAAAGATTCTGTTCTTAAATCTGATGTATACCAACTATTTGAACAGTGTATTGCTTATAGTTATGAAGGTAGAGAGGGAATCGGTATTTGTCAAAGTATTCAACTTGAAGTAGGTGCAGATCCCAAAATATCTATTTATTCTCTACAAATGAAAGAACTTTTTAGAGATGAAAATATATCTCACTTCGACTGGATCAAAAGTAAAAGTAAAGAAAGTATTCTCAATTTTTTGAAGTACGAATAAAAAGTGTTGATATAGCTTTAATTTCGTTCAATTATTAATCATTAGAATTTATATGAGAAATAAATAAGTGAGTAAGGCTTTAGAAATTCTTAAATCGTCAGCACATAGATGGGTAGGTTGGACAGCACTTACTACAGCAGTGGCTCTATCTATTACTCTATTGAATGGTAATAGTAAAAGCCTATACGTGGTATTCAATTGGATTGTGAGCATAGGTTATTGGGAAATAGTATTTTTTGTACCTATGCTGGTTCTTCTATTGAACGTAGCATGCGATTTAAAATTAAACCCACTTGTAATTGACCTATGTGTAGGTTCATCAAAATTTCTCTTAAAATCTTTGTATTCATTCGTCGGTTTTTGCATTGTGCTACTAGCAGCTAATTTAATTTTTGGCGATATGAATTACGCTAAATTCTTTGCGATATCAGGGTTTACAGCATATTTTGTTAGTATCGCTGCTCACTGGATGATATTGGATCTTGAAGCACAATCCAATGAATTGTGTACTGAAACTTATTGCTAAGGTATAGATTTTTTTCGAAAAGAGAGTTTTCTAAAGAAGGCTCTCTTTTTTATGTAAGAGATTTCAAGTTAATAGATTATATATGAAAAAACCCCGGAATCCTGCCGGGGTTTTTCGTATTGGTTCGCTTGGTATAACTCCTGTCGTACCTTACTTTCCTTGTGACTATCTCTTGTTATTATTTTCTGGAACTTCCTGTTCTCTATGTATCCATAATAGAAAATTGCACGCAGGTCGTATAGCCGCAAAGGGCCGGAATTGATGTGAGCATATACGTACAAGACCGACTAAAAATTGCTCCAATTTTTACCTAAACTAGAAGAGTCGAATTCCTTAGTCATGACTAATATTTCGCACAACAGCCATTATGTTAATTGAGTTATCAATTATCAGAGAATTTAAGTTTTTATGAATTTCGAATAAGAGATCTTATCTTAAATGTATATACAATTTGTATATACATTTTTTTTGTTTTTTTACTTGAAATATGTAAAATAGGCTACATTATGATGCTAGGCGTATATATAAATATAAAAAAATTGTATATACATTGGCTTTAGAAAAACCTAGAATGTGTACAGGAGTTGTATTTTGGATTCAGACAATGAAGATTCGGAATTAGAATTTGTTTTCTCAGAGAAGATTAGTTCGAAATTGAGTGATGAGAGTCATGATGTTTCAGAACAAGAAGTTATTGAAGCATTTTTCAATAATGATGGAGGTTCTCTGATCGATGACCGAGATGAACATAAAACTAACCCACCGACATATTGGTTTGTTAGTGAAACAAATAAAGGGCGAATCCTAAAGGTTTGCTATGTATTTGACGGTGATCATACTGTTTATGTCAAGACGGCATACGAGGCGAAACCTAATATAATTCGAATATATAGAAAATATTCGAATTAAATTAGAAGTTTAAGCAGTCCCTACTAGATTAAGAGTTCTGAGGAATTCTTAATCTAAATTGAATCCAATTAAAACTTATATTTTTATTTTCAAATGAAAATGTTTAGCGACATTTTTTGAGAATACACATTCATTCAATCAGATAGGAATGTCAATGAAAACAGATAAAGCAGTACTAGACCCAAAGACTATATTTGACGATATAGAAAAATGGGAGTCTGAAGAACTAGGTGCTGATGAGGCTCATGTTCAATCTGTCGGCATGCCATTAAAACTAAAAAAACTTTTAAATAAATCTCAAGATAGAAAGATGCAACTTGTTTCTATACGACTACCTATAGAACTAATAGATGATCTAAAAGCAATAGGTAAAGTAGAAGGGATGGGTTATCAATCTTTAACTAGAGAAGTTTTGACTAGGTTTGTGGAAGCCGAGAACCGTAAACGTATAAATGATTTAATTTCTGAAAAGAGAAAGTTAGAGAGAGAGTTGCAAGAAATGAAAGATGAATTAAAGCATGTGAAAAAAAGAGCTTAAATTTTTTTTTCTTAAAATAGCAATGAAAAGGGATCAAATTTTTGATCCCTTTTCATTGCTATGAGTAACTTCAAATTTCTAAAGGTAAAGGGAAATAATGGCTACAGATTTATTTGCACAAAGACAATTAGTTGTAGCGTCATTAGACCCTACGACAGGAAATGTAGATAGTTCTAATATCCAGTTGCTTAGTGAATGGCAACGTGGTGAAAGAAATACATCGCTTGTTAATCTTGTTCATGGTCATACTTTATTTGACATCCTTAAGGATGACCTAGGGTTAGTAAGATATGACAATACAGAGCATAGATATTTTCCAACTTTTTTAACGTATAACAGCGAATATGATGTTGAAAGAGACTGTATGCAACTTTTAGGAAAGATAGCAGAGGCATTGATTGTTAAAGCCTGTCATAGAAGTGTCTATGAAAATAGAAATTGGGCAAGATATGCTAGAAGAGGACAAAGACAAGTGTCTCAGCTAGATAATTTTATTGCAGTTGGGACAGGATTACATTCGACATTTAATAGTGTATATGTCACTAAACATAATCCAAATGATACTCAAAGAGATATTTTATGGGTAAATAAAGAACGTATAAATGAACAAATGATGATGATCAATAATCAAAGTAAAAATTCAGGTAATCCCGCAGGCTTGCAGATCAAAGTTAGCCGAGATGGTTTTAACTATGTATATCGAAAAGATATAGCGAGATCTAAATATGAAGTACCATTGGTATACTTTGACTTAGGTAACGATTTCCAAGATTTAGCCAATGCCATTTATCGAGATGATAGAAATGTCGATATTGGTTATGATTTTATTAGAGGCGCTGATATCAACTTTGAGATTCATGAACAGCTCTATTCTTATTATTTCCTTCTTAGATCAATACTTAAGGGTATTTTTCCAATACAAAATCTTCTGAATTACGATGAAGTTCTAAATGTTAGTACTAAGTTAGATCTGCAAGAAATATCAGACAGTTACGTTAATATTTTACAAGTTTAATTTTTCTAAACTTAACATAATACACCTTATGCGAAATTCCCTATTCATGAACCTTTCATTCATCTCTGTAATAGAAAAACTCTTATATGAAAGGCTCGATATCGGAGCCTTTTTTATTGCTTAATTATTTCAAGATAAAAAGTTGAAACTACAATCTTAGTGATATACTCTAATTGATATACATTTAGATTGGGTTGTTTATAATGTTGATGCTTCGATTACCTGTAGAATTAGAAAAACAGTTAGATCAACTGGCTGAAAAGAGTCAAAGAACGAAATCATTTTTAGCCAGAGAAGCTATTTCTATGAGTATTGAGAGCTTAGCGAAAAAATATATACATGAAAACAAAGGATTAAGTGATATGAATATTAATCTATATGAAACTCTCGTTAAGTTTTTTTCTACACCAGTTAATTTAGAAACTGAATCTAGAAAATCTAAATTTATTATGTTTAGTGAGGACGGAAAATTATTTGTTCACAACAACAAAGATAATATTCGCCCTCTAAGCAATGATGAAGTTGATAATTTTTATAAGATTTTTAAGGAAACTGGAAGTCGATCTCCATCAACCTATACCGATGTAACCTTTAACTCATCATATATTCTTGCTGCGGTATCTCATTTAAAAGAACAAGCTATTATTTAAATAGCTTATACACATAAAAAACCCCGGCATCCTGCCGGGGTTTTTCGTATTGGTTCGCTCGGTATAACTCCTGTCGTACCTTACAGTCCTTGTGCTTATCTCTTGTTATTCTTGTATGGAACTTCCTGTTCCCGATGAGTTCATCATAGGAAAATTCCACTGTCCCAGGTAGCCGCAAAGGGCCGAGATTTATGTACGCCAGAGCGTACAAAATAGCCTAAATTTTATCCACAGCAATTGGGGATAGTTTCGCAACCTGGATCCGCATGAAATGGACACTTTCACTCAAATTGATCGTTTTTTAAACAAATTTAATGGCAAAATGTTACAGATTCGCTTAAAAACTCACCAACTTATTACAAAAGCAGATTTTTTGCTTTTTCTTAGTCATGGCTAAATTTTCAAGTGATTGATTTTTATATTAATATACAACTGTACTTCGTATAATCGCCATTATGTTAAATGGATAGTTTTAGTAGCTATAAAAAGTGTACAGATTATGGTGATGGTAGTGTAAAGCCCACTGTTTTGTTGTATCAATTACAGTAAAATAATTGCTATAAATATCTTCAATACTACGTACTTGTTTTACGACTTCCTTCCATGTTGTTTTTATAGTTAATTCTGTATCTGATGTAATAAATACAACATTACTAAAAGCAATTCCTCTTTTAAAGATCCATTGAGTCAGATCCTCATCTTTTTGGTTCAAGTTGTTATATGATTCCTTTAACTTAAAAGAATCTAAAAAACTTATTGGATAAGAATTAGAAGTTGTTAATAAATCTCGACTACATTCTAATGCTTCTATTCCTGTTAAAAATAAAAAATGATTTAAATTAATGAGGTCTGATGTTAAATCTTGATAGTAATTAGATAACTCTTGCCTAGTCTGCCACGAATATTCTTTTTTCATTTAGACCTTTAATTAAGTTTCCCTAAATTTAACATAATACACGTTATACGAAGTTGAAAAATTGAGACTATAGCCTTAATTTTTATGTATTTTTTTAATTTAACACCTAGGCCAGTGCCTAGGTTTTTTCATCTCGTATAACAGCCATTATGTTAAATGGATTTAATTTTGCTTAGCCTTATATTCATTAAATGCTTGAAGCATTTCTTTTTTCTGTTCTTTGGAGGCATCTGTATATGAGTAAAATCTTTCATAATCTTTTCTAAATTGGCTACTTTCAATCCTTTTAGCTAAGCCATCAATAAAACCTTTTCCTTGAGTCTGATACTGCTGAATCGTTTGTTCATCTAAGCAGATAGTTTTCTCCCAAGAAATTGCACTCATATTTATAAGAACATTGAGATATATATTTTCGCTATCCTCATATAGTTCCCAAAAATAAGGTTCTATTTCTATAAGCTGCATTCTACTAGTATTCCTAAACTTTTAATTATTTCTAAAATTAACATAATACACGTTATACGAATTTGAAAAATTGAGACTATAGCCTTAATTTTTATGTATTTTTTTAATTTAATACCTAGGCCAGTGCCTAGGTTTTTTTCATCTCGTATAACAGCCATTATGTTAAATTGATTTAAGAACCTTAGATTGAACAACCCTTAAAGGGCATATGGATCAGAATAGAAAATGGCAAAAAGTGAAGATATATTTGAGTATAACTTTTATAAAATTAAAGAAAATCGTTATCAAGTGATAATTGCGATTTGTATCTATTTTTTACTCAGCATAGGCAGTGTTCTTTTGGGTTTATACATCTACGGATTCGATAAAAATATTATTTGGGGCTTAAACAAACAAACTATAGATAATTTAGCTATGTTGGTGCTTGTAGTATTTTTTATCTTTATTTCACCAATGGTCGGAATGTTTAAGATATTTATGTACTCTAGGCTGATCTATAAATGTGAAGTATTTGGCTCAAAAATTGTTGTTGAAAATCTATTTGGTCAGCAGTCAGAAATAGAACATTATGAAATTTATGAAGGATTTTCTGATTATGTTCAAAGCTATAAATGGCTTTGGCTGAAGGGCGAAAATTATATTAAAGAAGAATTAATAGAGAATAAAGGATGGCATTTCACTGTTAGAGATATGAATACAGGCCTTTTTTACTTAATGACAATTGATCCTAGTAGAAAGCGGGAATAATTAAAAGAACAAAGCTCTATTTACGTTCTCTGATATTAAGATATTCTAAAATTAACATAATACACCTTATACGAAATGTTCTTTTTTATTTTATATAAATCATAAATTTATCGTGTATCAAAAAGCCCAACTCAGCTGAGTTGGGCTTTTTTGTTGATTCTTCATGTTCCACGCTTAATTATTAAGCAAAGTTCCACGGCTTTGATAAGCCCAGGTAAATAATCAGGAAGCCTGGTCTTTTTCTTTTTGGCGTTTGTCTAAGTCCTTCTTCAGGGCCTTTTTATCCTGGTAAGACGCAATCAGCATGATCGGGATCAGGATAGGAGCAACCACAATACCAAGGGCAATATCTTTCAGTTTCGGCATGATCTTTCTCCCTTATTTCTCAATCATTATCAAATACAGCATTCAGCACACGGCCAAATAAACCACGTTTTTTCTTTGTCTCATAATGTATATTTGGTACGTGTCTTAGTGTTTCATTAGGACGTATTTCTAATGTTTCTTGAGATTTATTGATTTCAATATTTTTATTATTATCAATAGCTTCATTTGTTTCATTGCTATTGTCGCATGGTGCATCATTGGAGTGTGTCATTGGTGCATCATGAGATTTTTTTTCTTCAGACTCTTTATGCCCTAATAACAATTGAAAGCGGTCTATTTGGTCTAAATAGCGTTTCTCGCGATCTTTATATGACTCAATCTCCTTTTTCATAAAATCAACAAGCTGACGTAAATCTGCATCATCCTTGGATTGATCAACTTCCTGTTTTTTTTCATACTTTTTGATTGGCTCTCCAAAGCATCGGATGACTTCTGCAATATCAAAAAGACCATCAGCGCTTCGAGATATACGCCCTTCTTTTATGGCTCTATATAACGTAGAGCGACTGACGTTAAAGCGATTGGATACTTCACTTAGTGATAACTTAGCCATTTACTACGTCCTTTTTACTTGATGGCATATATCCCACTTTTTTTAGGTACGGGTATAGTTCTTTTATTCGGTTAGGGTTTTGCAGCATCTCAGCAATACGAATAGCAAATTGCGGATAGCTTTCAGTTCCCTGGGAATACCGCCCCATTTCCGGTAGCTCTGAAAGCTTATTTGCAAACATGTGACGTTGTGCATCAGTCATTTGGGTAAAAAGATCTACCGTGTTTGGATCTCTTTCTGAAGGTATCGAATCAATTTTTTTATGCTTAAAAGTGAATGATAAGCCAGAGATAGATCTTCCTGTTTTGTACTGTTCATATTTTACATTTATATCAGTCAGCTCATTGATTTGCTTTATGGCTGGTTCTAAAACACGACTTTTAAAATTAACCATTTTTTGATATTCATTAATCTCAAGTCCTAATTTTTCTCTGAACTCAGATAAAGAAATAACAGGGGTTTTTCCTACGTTTCTCCAAGCAATTAGAAACTCATATAAACGAATAGCATATTTGCTAGTTAGTTGGGCAACCTGTTTAAGTTGATAGCTCGTAAAGTGTTTTTCCAATCTTGTAATAAGAGGAACAACATCTGGTGCAAAAGTAACTTCTAATGTAGCAAGGTCATCAACATACGCAATTCGGCTAACCCAGCGCGATTTGACTACAATTTCTTTGTTTGTATCTTTATGAATTTCCTTAAAAGAGAACTTTCTTTCAAAAAGATTATTAACTGCATTTTTTAGAGCGTTATACGCTGCTTCTTTGGTGACATCAAAGCGAGAAGCATAATCAGAAGCATGAATCTCTAATTTGCTGTCAGATGAGATCCCTTGGCCTGTTTCTCTTGCTCTTATTATTGATAAAAGGATAAGCCGTTGCTCGGTTACTTCGAGATTATAACTGGCATTAATTAAGGCATTATCTTTTACTACTAAGTCATTCTTCATAAGACTACATAGGTTATAAGTGTTATTAAGACTACATTAGCACTCGATGTAATCAAATGCAAAGAAATTGTAGTCTTATGACAAAGAAATTGTAGTCTTATGACAAAGAAATTGTAGTCTTATGACAAAGAAATTGTAGTCTTATAAACCTTGAAAGCCTTGCAAGAAAGGGCTTTCAGCATCTCTAAAAGTATTTAAAAACTTTAAAATAATTAAAAGCACAGGGAATGAAAAATTGCCCTTGGTTTTCGCTTCGCTCAAACTCTATTGAATCTCGCTTTCGCTCGATTCGTCGGGGCAATTTTTGATTCAAATTTTCGTGACTTTTAGAAAAAGCAAAAGCACTCGGAATTCGCTTCGCTCATAAAACTTTTTATTCGAGCTTCGCTCGATACATCAGCATAAATCTCGAATCGCTTTGCTCTGTTCTTGTTGAGAATAGGCTTATGCAGCTTTGTAATCAGGGAAAAGACTTCTGGAATTTTAATTTTGGGACGTCACTCGTAGACACTCGTTCGGTTCTTAAAAGATAAGCATGAAAACATAGTCTAATTTGCTCTCATTTGCGATTTTTAGCCCCTATTTACCATTTTATAAGTATATGGGTGCTTTTCATTTAAATGAGCCTTAAAAACGCATTTAAAAGCGATCTTCAATCATATTTAAAAAACTGGGTTCTAGCTTTTGAGATTTTTTCATTTTTGATCAGCAGATCAGAATGCACGCTTACGCGTTTCTCTTTAAGAAACTTAAATCAGATATCTTCAATTGGCTTGATTGCACCAGTTTTTAATGTAGTTCTTACTCCTGAATATCATTTAAAAAATTAGTCATGACAAAGAAAAATAGGGGAAATGCAAAGAATTGATTTCTAGGGGGCAGGATAGGCAACAGCCGTTAAAATTGCCATTTTGTCACCCAGACTCTAAAATATAGAGCTGCAAAATATCACTTTGCTTACGGAATTAATCATGACTAAAGACAATAAGATTTCTTTTAGAATTGATCGAGCGGTGCTTGATTGGTGGGAGGCAAAGTGTGAGAAGCAAGGCGTTAAGAAAGGTGAGCCATTTCAGAAAGCTTTAGAAACTGCTTATAAAAAAGAAAATGATCCTGCATTTTCTGGACAGGATTTTTCCTTGCATCTGGATAATGATTTAGCTGAAAAAATCTTTAGTTTGGCCCAGGCAGAGCAGCAAGATCCGAATGAATTGATCATGGAGCTGTTAAGAGAAAAAATTGCTGAAAGGGAGAAAGTAGAAGACACGATCGATGTTTTTGAAAAAACCACACGCAAAGAATTAAGAATTAAACCAAGTTTATTAAAGAAAATTGATGAAAGAGCAGCCCTAAGCAAAATGAAGATGAATCAATATATTCTGTCTGTACTTACCGCAAACGTCACAAAAGATGCTCATTTTTTTGGGCAAGATGAAGCTCATTTGCTAGGAGACTCTAATGGGCAATTATCAGCTCTAGGACGTAATCTCAATCAGATGGCGAAAGCTATGAATCAAGGTATTTATGAGGCATATGACCGTGATTTTGTGGGTCGCATTCATGAACTCATCAGAGCTCATATACGTCATGTTTACAAACTGTTAGAACAGAATAAGAGAAGATGGGAATAAAAGTTTAGTCATGACTAAATTTCGCATAAGAGATTTTATGTTAAACACCACATTAAAAGAGGTGTTTAAAAATTGAAGGCCAGTCAAAGGTAGGCCTTTAATTTTTATTATAATTTTATTCTAAATTTAGAATATTCAGCAGCCTGAGCCATAATGAATTTTTTTCTAAAACTGCTGTATTGGGAGTATCCGATCCATTAATTACACGAGTATTAGAAGAAGTAATTTCAGAATATCTTATTGAGGAAATAACTTGGTTTTGAGGATGACTGTTACTCCCTTTATTTACTTCAGCTAACTTAATTTTAAGATCACCTCTGCCCTTGAGGTAAGGATATATATCGAGCATTGGAAATTTTTTACCTACATTATGCTCAGCAATAAAAAATAATTGAGGCTCAGGCAAGAAATTTGCTGGAAACGTAATCATACTTTTACTATTTAGATTAATTGTTTGATTGAATTTTGGATCAATTAGATAGTATTTTAATTCAGGATTAAAAGGCAACGCACTACTAGCGACTGGAAAGTAGCGAAATACACCGCTTCCTTTACTAACCTTATCTAAAACAATATACAAAGTGTGGCCTTGATATTCAGGCTCAATTTTGACTACTTTTTCGAACTTTAAATTGCCTTCAATCGACTGCTTTCCTGTCGTTGGTTCAAAAAAGATCTGTTTAAGTTGCTCATTCATTGGAATTAAAACGTCAGCTACTAGCTGACCTCTTGTGGTACTACTATTTACAATAGGTACAGGTTTATTAACCTCAGCTTTCCAGCAAGTAATTGTTGAACATAAAGTGAAATTAGAGATATTAATCTCACCCTGATCATTATTGCTAGAAACAGCCAGACTTACTCTCAAACGTGACATCTTATTTTCTTGATTACCCTTATATTTTTCTAAATTTTGTGGTGTAAGCGGGGGGGAAGTAGCAAAAATAGATGTTGAAGATACCAGTAGAGTTAATACAAAGATTTTTTTCATTTTTATGGAATCTTAATAGAATTAATATTATACAAATTATGAGAAATCTAGTCCTTAAAAGGACTAGAAATTGTAATTAAACCCAGTTTTCTAACTTTAATCCATCTATACGCTCAAATTCCTTGATGTTATTTGTGACTAATACAACATCTAAAGCTAGGGCATGCGCTGCAATTAGCATATCCAAACTACCAATTATTTTACCTGTAGATTGTAGATCTTGACGTAGTTTTGCGTAATGCCAGATTGCTTTCTCATCGTAAGGTAAAATATCTAAGGGTGATAAAAACTTGTTCAATGCCTGTTTGTTACGCTCAGAGCCAGATTTTTCAACGCCAAAAGCTAATTCGGATGCTGTTATGCTTGAAATCGCAAGCTGACCAAGCTGGTATTGTTTAAAGCGTTCAAAAACATGCTCTGGCTTATGATTGATCACATAGATACAAATATTTGTGTCTAAGAGGTAAATCATTTGAAATCCTCACGTACCTGTTCGCCCTGATCTGCCCGTTCTAACTTGAATCCAACTTCAAACTCGTTTAGAGCTTCTAGCATTACATCCCAAGGATTGTCGATAGGCATCAATAACACACCACGTCCAAAACTTTTAATCGCTACTTCAGTACCATTAAAACGAAATGCTTTAGGTAACCTAACGGCTTGACTTCGACCTGTTTGAAAGACTTTAGCAACTTCCATTTTTTATCTCCTAATAGGATAGGTATCATTGATACATATCTTATCATTAAATAATTTGTAGCGTGTGATTTGTTGTAATTGGTGAATGACTTTAATCCATATTCTAGATGCCTATCCAGGCCTCATCTAAAAGTACAGAGCATAAAAAACCCCGGCATCCTGCCGGGGTTTTTCGTATTGGTTCGCTCGGTATAACTCCTGTCGTACCTTACAGTCCTTGTGCTTATCTCTTATTATTCTTGTATGGAACTTCCTGTTCCCGATGAGTTCATCATAGGAAAATTCCAGTATTCCGGATAGCCGCAAAGGGCCGAGTTTTATGTACGCCAGGGCGTACAAAATAGCCTAAATTTTATCCACAGCAATTGGGGATAGTTTTGGATCCTGGAAGCCGATGAAATGGGCACTGATTGCCAAATTGATCGTTTTTTAATCAAATTTACTGGCAAAATGTTACAGATTCGCTTAAAAACTCACCAACTTATTACAAAAGCAGATTTTTTGCTTTTTCTTAGTCATGGCTAAATTTTCAAGTGATTGATTTTTATATTAATATACAACTGTACTTCG
>NZ_VPDX01000008.1:0-113359 GCF_013417475.1 Acinetobacter sp. YH12249
TAAATCTACAGTTGATTTTAAAGGCACAGTACCTTGATATAAAATATAAGTTTTTTGATTATTTAAAACTTCGACGCCATAACTCTTAAGAATGTAATCTCCACCAGAATATTTTTTGTTTTTATCCCCATAATCAACTAAACTTAATTTTAAATTTTTATTTAATTGAGAGAATCTACCAAATTGATCCAGAAATAAAACTGGTTCTTTAATTTGGGTAGCACTTTGCTGGTAATCATTCCAATCTATATTTTTTGCGTGACATAATAGTGAAAAGAAGCTACTGCTAATTATTACTATAGATTTAAGTATTTTCATATTTTAAGTGCCTAAATCAATTTGGTTATAAAAAAAGGAATAGGGTCAAATCTTCCTTGCAAGCCTGTACCGAGCAATGCTGAACTTCTTGCCTCGAAATGCAAATGTCCCCCTTTCGATATAGTAGTCATTCCCCTCGCATTTCCAGTAGAACCTGTTTTACCTAAAATTGTCTTAGCATCAACAACATCTCCTTTTTCAACATCTATGGTAGATAGATGTGCATAAAAAAAATAAATTGATTGGCTGTTTGTAATATTTTTTGATGCATAAGTTTTTTGCTTTTCAGGCAAGTCATCAATGTTTACTTCTAATACTATAATTTTGCCATATGCCTTTCCACTATCTGTTGCAATAGCAATAACCCCACTACATACCGCAAAAATATTTGTACCGGAATCAGCAGCTAAATCTATACCTTGATGGTTTCTAGTACCTCCATTTCTAACTTTCCCAAAAGTAGCACTTTTTACATTAGCTAGACCGGCAACTCTTAACTGGTTTATTGCTAAAGGATCTACCCACATTCCGCTGCCTCCAACAATTTTATTTTCTTGTATTTCGGTACTTGGTGTTGGTGTTGGTGTTGGTGTTGGTGTTGGTGTTGGTGTTGGTGTTGGTGTTGGTGTTGGTGTTGGTGTTGGTGTTGGTGTTGGTGTTGGTGTTGGTGAAGAAGTTTGCCCCAATAAAATTTTAATTGTTTCATCTAAAGATAAATTTATTCCAGAAGTTTTAGATTTATCCAATACATAATCATAAATATTAATATGTGCATCGATGTATGCTCTTAGCCATATTCCATAAGCAACTTTTGCATCGTTGTTATATCTTTTCAAATAATCTAAAGCATTTTGTTTACCCTTATTTCCAAATTGTGCAAGCAATAACATTTTTGCTCTTTCTGGGGAAAAACTATTGTTTATGAATGACCTCGCACCTCCAGCTCCTTCATGATGTAATAGATAAGCAAATTTAGCTATTGAGCTCGGCTCTGTTAATTTTTGATAAGGTAGTTTTGACCATTTAAAATTTATAATTGCATAAGCAGCTGCTGCATCAATCGAAAACTCAGAGTTGAATCTAAGATTTAAAAGTTGCTCCTCAGTAAGATATTTATTTTTTGAAGCATATTGCCCTATTAAAGATTCTTGGTTTTTACAAAGTTCAAGCCAAGTACCTTTAAGAAATTGTGTTAATCCTGCGGCATTTGTAGTGGTATTAAAACTTTTGGAATCCCATTCTCCATTACTTTTTTTTGCAGCTTCAGCATGAATTAAAGCTGCTAGACTATGTGGAGTAAATCCATGACGTTTCGAAGCGTCTATAACAAATTTTCTATATTTATTATTTACTGTATTGAGTATGAAGTTCTCTTCTGTAAATTGGCTTGCAATTATATGGGTACTATTACCTAAATCAGTTCTTTTTTGGCTATTTACTGGCTTAGGTAAAATTATAGATGGTTGACTAGTATCTATTTTTTCATTTACCCCTTTTTCAATAGGATCTGCTAAATTTTTTAAGGATTTTTTGATTTCCTCTATTGTCTGTTGAACTATACCCGATTGAGGATAGTGACTGCCGGAGACTTTCATTTGCCTTGAAGTCAGCCTTAAAACTTTTTTCCCTATTGGTAAAGTTTTATGATTAGCTATTAAATCAAAATTACTTTTTATATTTTTATAATAAACTTTTAAACCTTTTGAATGATCTAAGATTTCTATATCATTAATTACACCATCTTTAAAATTTATTTCTTTTGATTTACCATCATATTCTAGTTTTACAATTCCTTTTGAAATAGGTTTAAAAGATAAATCTAATAATATAATTTTTAAAATCAATTCAGCTTCAATCTTATTGATCTCATCAATATATATTTTTTGACCTACTTGTATTTTATGAATAGAAGAACCATTCAATTTATTAATTTTAGCTAATTTTTGTACTGTAATATTAAATTTTTTCGAGATACCCCACAATGTATCTCCTTTTTTTACAATATAATAATTCACAGAGAACACCTTTATAATTATTGAATATCTTCAATTTGAATTCCATGCTCACCCACATCAAATTCCTCCTCTAAATCTTTAGTATCTAAATCTTCAAAGATATTTGACCATTGCTTAAATCCTACCAATGCTTCATAAGCAACCCATTCTTGAGAAATAGATAATTGCGTTTTACCATTAGAATCAGTTTTACCTTCCCATAAAATTTCCTTATTTTCAGGTATAAACATAGTTACTTCAGCACCTTCAATTCCACTACCACCTAAACTATTAAATAAAAAATCTACAGCGTATGGTCCAGATTTAGGCAACTCAGGAATCTCATAAATAGTTTTGGCTCCTTCTTTAAATATATGCTGCCCCGCTTTACACTCAAACTTCCCATCTGTTACTCCAAATACACCTTGTCCATTAATCTTTAACTGAGAACCACCAGCAGTAAGCACAATTTCTTTAGGGCTTATAATTTCAATTCGATCTTCAGTTGAAATAATTTTTACTTTATGACGAGCAATTGTTTCTATTGCGTCATCTTGTGCCTGGAGTTCGACCTTTCCCTTTGCCGCAACGGCTTTTAATCCTTGTTGGGCTGCAAATAAACTGATCTTGTCCTGAGAGTGAGCAATCAAAGATTTCTGTGTGGAAAAATTAATATTATCCGCAGCACTGTGGTTAATCTGCTGATCAGCTGAAAGGTATAGATCTTCATTAGTTGAGAGTGCAATTGAATTCGGTGCGCACAGCAGCATTAAAGCCTGTTTAAAGGTTTCAGCCTTGCTTTGATCTTGCTGTTCAATCTGATCCAGAAATTTTTTCAGATGATCTAACCCTTCTAAGGGGTCTGTTTGCTGATTTTTGGCAATCTCACTTAAGGCTTTACTATGATTCAAACTAGATTCAAGCTGGCTTTTCGCAGGACTGGCATTTAAGTGATTGGCATTGGCATTTTCTTGTTTATAGGTAGAGAGAAGCAAGCCAGCTCCCGCTCTAAGTGCTCCCCATTGATCTGTTCTTAACTCAAAGCCCTCACCACGCCCGTCGCTAGCCTCATCTTCTTTTGGATGACTTAGATTTCCTAAATTTAGCTGACTGGCCCCATGACTACTTTGCAGCTGTGCACTAATCTGTCCAGTTGTATCATCGAAGCGAAGCTGGTTAAAACCTTCACCCTCCACCTCTTGAGAACGGATACCACTTAGTTTTTTAGTGAATGGCAACTGCCCCTTCTTATCAAACATAGTTTGATAACGTTCAGCTTCATGAATACGTCCAACAATAAAGGGACGATCAATATCCCCTTCGAAGAAATCAATCACTACGATTTCCCCGATACGTGGATGGAATCGGGCGCCATAACCTTCACCTGCCCATGGCGTTAGCACATCTACCCAGGCCGAATCAGTGTCATTATCATTGGCGCCAGCACCACCATCATGCTGATGATCTTCACTACGGGTAAATAAAAAACGAACCTTCACGCGTCCCCATTCATCGACATAAATAGTCTCACCTTCAGGCCCTACCACTTTCGCCCGTTGTGGATAGGCCACGGGCCGATGTTGTAGTGGATGATATTCAGGTATCACCAGAATATCTCGACGAATTAAATACAGCTCATTGCCTTGTCTCTCGTCATCCAGAACTTTCCAGCGACTGGACAGCATGAGCTGATCCACCTGTAGCAAAATGTCTTTTGGTAAATTATTCTGGTTATAGAAGTGTTTGCCCAAAATTAAAAATTCACGCTCATTGCACGGATGTTGATCAATTTCGGGATGATCATGCAGTTCAAACCAGTAACCTACTTGGGCATCACGAACACTACTGCTGGCCTTAAAATATTTGGACTGCATGGCATGATAGTGACTAAGTTGCTGACTAAGTTGATCCAGTTGAGCTGGACTGGATGATGTAGCCTGATCTTCTCTATTTAGGTCACTGGTCCAAGCTGGGCTGATGTTCCAGACATCTTCCAGATTTAAACTAGTATGATCCTGAACACTACTTTGCTGAATATTCACCAACTGCTGGTTTTGCTCTTGCTCCAAATCTATAGCTTGCCAGCGTTGCAATCCAACATTGTTTGGCACTAATTGGCGCTCAGCAATTAGGCTGGTGATAGTATCGAATTGCTCAGTTGCATGACTGCGATGGAAGCGGATGGAACGGCGCTTTAAGGCTTGAAAATATTGCTGCTCATCAACAAGACGCAGGACTTGTGGCTGAATGGTTCGAGCTGATATTGAAATGATTAATTCCTTTTCATCAATCAGCCAGTTAATACCCTCACTACGCCATAGGCGGGTCAGAAAGTCATAATCACTTTCATTGGACTGTATGACCAATGGCCGTACATCATATTCACGGTTTAGTCCGGAAAGATCCAAACTTAAACTTCTCGCAAATAAGCCACTTCGCTTTTGCCATTCAGTAAACAGAATTTCACTAATCGCTTTGACACTTTTATTCAAAAACACACGACTATTACGGCGTTTATGCCAAAGTGAAGTCGCATCTTCGAGAGTCAGCTGATAGACACTTAAAGCACCATCGCTATGCCCCTGTTTAGCTGCGGTAATGATACCTGTAGTCCGGAAAAGCTCACCTTGATCAGTGACCTGATCAACAGCAACCTGACAGCCAATAAACTGTTTTAAGGCAATATAAGGATGGGTGGATAGACAAAGTAATTCAGCATGTAGCCCCTCATTGATCCAGTGCCTGCCTTCAATATGCTGAATCAGAACCTGAGAATTTAAAATTTCATTAGAAAATCGGAGATGAAGTGCACGCTTCTGTGAGCTTAGACCCAAGCCTTCAAGCACCGTATAAATACTCTGTAGCATTTTATAATTATTATTTGAGGTTATTTTTATCGCACTGATTTTAGGGAATAAGCTTAGAACAATCCATCTTGGTATTTATTTCACATGAATTAACCACGAATAGCCTTAACCTGACCTTATATCCTCTATGCTTATGAAATAGAAGATGTATTCTGTTTCAACCTTTTCAATTTTTCTGATTATTTGCCGATTCACTTACTGCTACACTGAAAGCCGAATACTTTATATCTCCTACATCATCCTCGATTACAGGATAAGCCAGAGGCCAAGGACATGCTTGAGTTACATTCTAAACTCCCCAATCTGGGCGTCACCATTTTTAGTACCATGTCGGCCTTGGCACAAAAACTCGGGGCAATTAACCTGTCACAAGGTTTTCCAGATTTTCCTGCTCCACCGCAATTGATTGAAGCCCTCAGTCGGGCAGCTGAAAATGGTTTTAACCAATATGCACCGGGTGATGGCTTGCCAGTATTACGTGGGCTGGTCGCTGATCTTTATCAGCATCGTGACCAGCTCACTTTAGATCCGGTAGATGAAATCACCATTACCCCTGGTGCAACGATTGCAATTTTCTGTGCAATTCAGGCAACGGTACGGGCGGGTGAAGAAGTCATTATTTTTGATCCCAGTTATGACAGCTATGCGCCAAGCGTGAAGCTGGTCGGTGCCAAACCGGTACATATCGCTCTGGAATATCCTGGTTTTTCTGTGGACTGGAATCAGGTCAAAGATGCAATCAATGACCGTACCCGCATGATTGTAGTGAATACACAGCATAATCCCACCGGAACGGTATGGACAGAGCAAGACTGGCAACAGCTGATTGAACTGATTCGTGATCGTAATATCGTGGTTCTGTCTGATGAAGTTTATGAACATCTGGTATTTGATGAAGTTCGTCATCATTCTGCAGCATCATTTCCGGAACTCCGTGAACGCAGTTTTGTGATTGGTTCTTTTGGTAAAACCTTTCATGTGACCGGCTGGAAAACTGGTTTCTGTGTTGCACCGCCAGCCTTAATGCAGATGTTCAGACAGATTTACCAGTTTGTCAGCTTCTGTGGTGTAACGCCAATTCAGGTGGCTTTGACTGAATATATGCAGCTACATTCTGAACATATCCATGAGCTGTCCGGTTTTTATCAGGCCAAACGGGATTTGTTTAATCATGCACTGACAGACTCCCGTTTTCACTGGACGCCATCACAAGGCACCTATTTCCAGAATCTGGATTACAGTGAAATTCGTCCTGATCTGGATGCACTGTCGATGTGCCATTATCTGGCGAAACAACACGGTGTTGTGGCGATTCCGGTATCAGCGTTTTATCAGGAGCCGCCTAAAGATTTACACTTATTACGCTTCTGCTTTGCCAAAAAAGATGAAACCTTGATAGAAGCAGCACATATTCTTTCCAAAGTTTAAAAAAATAGACTTATTGGTTACTGAAAAGCTAAGGCGTTCTTGATGCGGATCAAGGATAATTTAGTCCTGATAAATATATGAAAAATCAAGAACAGGATGTCATATGGCACAGCAAGCATTGGTTCACCAGCAGAATTTATGGAAAACATTTTTTATTTTCCTGTTACCGCTGGTGGTTACCAACATCCTGCAAAGCCTGTCCGGTACGATTAATACTGTTATTGTCGGGCAAATGCTCGGCGTGCAAGCAATTGCCGCTGTGGCAGTATTTTTCCCGATTCTGTTCTGTCTGATGGCTTTTGTGATTGGTCTCTCTGCAGGTTCTACGGTTCTGGTAGGACAAGCTTGGGGTGCCAGAAACCTGGAAAAAGTGCGCTGTGTAGTTGGCTCTACCCTGTTTATGACACTGATTGGTGGCAGCCTGATTGCCCTATTGGGTGTATTTTTTGCTGAAAATATCCTGCAATTATTAGGTACAGATCCGGATGTGATGCACCTGTCTTTGCCTTATGTGCAATGGATGCTGGCTGGTAGCCCACTGATTTTTATTTATATTATTTATACTTCAATTTTACGTGGGGTCGGAGACAGTACTACCCCACTGTTTGCCTCTGCTTTGACGATTGGCGTTGGCTTAGTGGTGACACCAGTCCTGATCGCCGGTTATTTCGGTTTTCCTAAAATGGGGATCATCTCTCCTGCAATTGCAACCATTCTGGGCAACTTGGCTGTTTTGTTATTTCTCATTCTCTATTTAAATTATAAGCGTCATCCTCTAAGACCAGACTGGGCGTTGATCAAAGATATCCGTCATCAGCCCCAGCTCAGCAAGATTATCCTGCGCTTAGGTATTCCAACCGGGGTTCAAATGGTCACAACTTCAGTCGCTGGTCTGGTCATTGTAGGTCTGGTCAACCGTTATGGTGCAGAAGCGACGGCGGCCTATGGTGCCGTGAATCAGGTGCTGAATTATATTCAGTTCCCTGCCCTTTCTATTGCCATTGCGGCTTCCGTCTTTGGGGCACAGGCCATTGGTGCTGGTAAAAATGATTTGCTCAATAAAGTGACCCGAACTGCCTTAAGTATGAATATCTTGTTCACAGGTAGTCTGGTGATTCTGGCTTATCTGTTTTCTAAATATCTCATGGCACTATTTATTACTGATCCGCAGGTCGTGGTATTGGGTCAGCAACTTCTCTTCATTGTCCTATGGTCGATTTTGTTCTTTGGTGCTAGTGCAATTTTTGCTTCGATCATGCGGGCCAGTGGCACAGTAACAATCCCTATGTTGATCAATATCATTGCCATTATTGGAATTGAAGTACCAGCTGCCTATATGTTCAGCCGCTGGTGGGGTTTACAAGGGATCTGGTATGGCTATGCCCTTGCCTTTGTCTGTCTTTGTATTATGCAAGGCTTGTATTACCAGTTTATCTGGAAGAAAAAGACCATCGAGGCACTGGTTTAATCTTCCGGCCTGAACTACTGGATAAACCTTAGTAAACCACCTCTAAAGAGCGTATTTCCTGCTTAATCCATATTTTTTATATGGATTCATTTTTATTATATTTTTCAGGCATGAAGATCCTTGTTATAAGCAGTGTATTGTATAAAAACACAAGGTCTTCTCATGGCTAAACGACAAATTAAACTGGGTGCTTTTATTCCAACGACTTCGCAACATGCGGCAGGTTGGCGCCATCCTGAATCTCGTCCTCAGGATCATTTAAGCATTGATTATGCGATTGAATTAGCAAAAACTGCTGAACGCGGCCTGTTTGATGCCTATTTCCTTGCAGATGGTCTGGCAGTCAACTGGAGTCATGGCGCTTCCAAACATAATAAGAATGTCGGTTATAGCGATAAAGTTGTGGGCTTTGAACCCGTCACCTTATTCGCAGCGATTTCAGCCGTCACCCAAAATATTGGTTTTATTGCCACTGCTTCTACCACCTATGAAGAACCATATCTGTTGGCACGAAAATATGCCTCTTTAGACCATATCAGTAAGGGTCGTACCGCATGGAATGTCGTGACCACCATTTCTGCTGAAACCGCGCGGAACTTTGGTTTTAGTGCGCATCCGGATGCCAAAGTCCGTTATGAGCGCGCGGATGAATTTATTGAAGTTGTACAGAAGCTCTGGGACTCCTGGGAAGATGATGCATTCCTCTATGACAAAGAAAATGGTCATTTCTTTGATACATCTAAACAGCACGAACCCCTGCATAGCGGCAAATATTTTAATGTCCAGGGTGCACTCAATGTCCCTCGTCCACCACAAGGCTATCCAGTGATTGTTCAGGCGGGCCAATCTGAAGATGGACGTGAGCTGGCCGCCAAATATGCCGAAGTGATTTTTACCGCCCAGCAAAGCCTGTCTGATGCACAAGCCTTCTACCGTGATGTTAAAGGCCGTCTGGCTAAATACGGTCGTCATCCGAATGATTTAAAAGTAATGCCGGGGGTCTCTGTCTTTGTAGCTAAAACTGAACAGGAAGCCAAAGAAAAATATGAATTACTGAATCGTCTGATTCATCCAGATGTCGGTTTGGGCTTACTGTCTGGTCTGGCAGGGGATATTAATCTTTCAAACTATGATTTGGATGCCCCATTTCCTCTCGAAGATATTGAGATCAAGTCTAGCCGTCAGCAAATGATGTTTGAGATTGCTGCGAAGCATCACTTTAGTATTCGCCAGCTATATGAATATATTGCCTCTGCTCGCGGTCACTGGACACTGATCGGGACACCTGCACAGGTAGTCGACCAGCTACAGGAATGGTTCGAAAATGAAGCGGCTGATGGTTTTAATGTCTTGCCACCAACTACGCCTACCGGTCTGAATGACTTTGTCGATTTCATCGTACCTGAGCTACAACGCCGTGGTCTGTTCAGGACCGAATATGAAGGCACAACCTTACGTGAAAACTTAGGATTGAAACGTCCAGAAAATCAGTATGTGATTGCGCAACAAAATACTGCGGTTGCCTCTTAAACCATCCATTATAAAAAATGCCCGATAGGGCATTTTTTATTTCTTTAAGTTAAGTACTGGGGTAATTGATGCTAATAAAAATGACAAATATGGGCGAGGTTGTGTCGCTGTTGATTTCTGTTTAATTTAAAATGAATGAAGACCCTAGCCTACCAGCAAAACTGACCAGAGCCTGTGAGTAGCGGCTGTTGATCCTTCACGATTGAAAAATTTAATACTTTTAGAATTTCTTTTTTCAACTGCTGTAAACGCGTATTCTGGCGCTTGCGTGGATAAGATAAAGACACTTTTAAAACCTGTTCGATTCGTCCAGGATTAGCCTGCATTACCACAACTGAAGTGCTCAGTAATAAAGCTTCAGCAATATCTTGGGTCGCTAAAATCACGGTAATTTTTTTGGCTTTCCAGATTCGCTGTAATTCTTCATGCAGATGATGACGCATCAGCGCGTCCAGTCCAGCAAAAGGATCATCTAATAATAATATATCCGGTTGAGTAACCAGGCTTTTGGCAATGGTCACTTTCAGATTCATGCCAGCAGACAAGTGCGATGGATAAGCATCCTTAAATGGTGTCAGTTGCAGCAATTCCAGCTGTTCCTGAATTCTTCGGTTTTCCTCTTCTTTGCTTAAAGGGATTTGATGTAAGGCCATGCGGATATTTTCCGTCACACTGAGCCAGTTAAACAGTCGATGATCCTGATAGACAATACTGAGATTTGGAAGATGTTCAGCTGGCTGTTTTCCCTGAATCAGAATCTGGCCCTGCTGATGCTGTTCCAAGCCCATCAGTAAGCGTAACAATGTGGATTTACCGCAGCCAGCATACCCTACCACACTGACAAAATCACCTGCATGAATATCTAGATTAATATCTTCGAGGACTTGGGTCTGCTGATCTGGTGCGGTGCTATAACTTTTATATAAATTTTGAATCGTGATTCTACATTGAGATTGCTCCGTCATTTTTCCTCACCTTTTGCTGCAATACATATTTAATGATTGTTCTAGACTAGATCTATCCTACTTATGAACTTGGATAAATTTCTGTCTCTTTTAGATCTGCTGAAAATAGGGCTCTTTTGACTATAAAAGAGTTTAGGGTAAGGAGTTATCTTGATTTTTTATTTGGTTATCAAAAGCATGTATAGATTTTAATAGTTATATATAAAATTATATATTTCAATAACTTAAAATTTTTTCTTCTAGAAAACGTTATTTAAAATATTCCGAACAACCAAATCGCAACAATGCTTAGGGCAATAAAAAACCCGCGAATGCGGGTATTCAAATGGCTCTGCTTACCAGGCCAATTTATATTGTTCTAATTCATGCGGCACAAGCTCGACCTGATCCTGGAAGTCAAGCAAGATGTCATTTTTAATGGCCGCCAGACGGTAGTCTTCACGTTTACGCGGACGTTCCAGATCCACTTTCATAATACGTTTGATTCGTCCGGGATGTGGCTGCATTACCACTACGCGATCACCTAACAATACCGCCTCCTCTACATCATGAGTGACCAGAATAGAGGTGATCTTTTCCGACTGCCAGATCCGCTGTAATTCCTGTTGCAAGTTGGCACGGGTCAAGGCATCCAAGGCACCGAAAGGTTCATCCAGCAATAAAATTTGTGGACGATTCACCAGACTACGTGCAATTGCCACACGCTGGCTCATCCCCCCGGACAGCTGACTTGGATAGGCAGTTTTAAACTGGCTCAATTGCACCAGCTCCAGATGATAATCAATGAGTTCCTGCTTTTCGGCTTTGCTCAGACCTGATTTTTCCAGCGCTAAAGCTACATTCTGCTCGACACTCAGCCAAGGGAACAAACGGTGATCCTGAAACACAATACCGCGATCCAGACTGGTGCCCTGAATCGGTTTGCCATCAATCAAAATACTGCCTTGAAACTCGGCATCAAGGCCCACCAAAAGCCGTAATAAGGTTGATTTACCACAGCCACTATTACCGACAATACTAATGAACTCGCCTGGCTGGATATTCAAATTAATCTGATCTAATACCTGCAACTCTTCCCCATCTTTAGGGAAGAACTTGTCGAGTTTCTGGATCTCGACATGACCCTTAATATTCACCTGTTGATTCATGTTGTTATCTCACATCTTTTATTTATTGGCCGCCTGACGCCAGCGTAAGTTATAGTTTTCAAAAAACTGTGCTGCCTTGGAAAATAACAGCCCGACAATCGCAATAATGGCCATGCCATATAGCACCACTTCCATCTGGAACAGGTTCTGTCCGTCCATGATTGGATTGACCACGCCAACCGAGGACACAAAAAAATACTCCGCGCCCACAGTCGCCACCCATGAAAATACCAGCGCAATATTCAAACCGGCAAAAATACTTGGGGCTGCTGCGGGTAAAATCACTTTAAAAAAAGTACGTACCGGACTGAGCTGGAAGATCTGCGCCACTTCTTTAATTTTGACCGGCACATTCTTGACCCCGTCATAGGTATTAAAGAACACCGGATAGAACACCACTAAGGCAATAAAAATCACTTTTGAAACTTCACCGTGTCCAAACCACATGATCATCAGTGGAATCCAGGCAAATACAGCCACGTGTTTAATGGCATTCAGTGTTGGAGAAAAGATTCGATCCAGCCAGACATTTAGACCCAAGGCCAAACCCAGCACTGCACCCATCACTCCACCGGCAATAAACCCTGCCGTGTTGCGAAGTAGACTGGCGATAATGTTTTCTGTCACCTCGCCTGCCTGCCAGCTTTCTACAAAGGCCTGCCATACAGCAGCTGGCGGTGCCAGCAAAGCAGGATCAATCCATTGTTTTGCGGTCACGATCAACCAGGCAACCCACAGAACCAGAGGAATGACCCAGCCGCGATAATCTATTTTTTTCATGATATTTTCCCTATCTAGCCTGATCCCAACCACGGAACTGTTTTTGTATGAGGCGGATAATGACGTCAAAGCCAAATCCCACCAGTCCAATCACCACTACAGTTGCCATCACCACATCGAGCTGGAAAATCTGACGGCCATAGACCATCACATAGCCGATCCCTTCACTTGAGGCCAGCAGTTCTACTGCAACCAGAGCGCCCCATGAACTTGCCAGAGATAAACGCAGACCACCGATAAAACTGATAAAGGCACCTGGCAGAACCACATTTTTAAATCTGGACCAGGTGCTCAACTGATAAACTTCCGCGACTTCGGTCAATTGCTGTGGAATATTGCGCACGCCTTTAAATACATTGATGGTCATCGGTACCAGCGCGGCTTTAGCAATCAGAATAATCTTGAGGGCTTCATCAATCCCGACCAGTAAAATTAACAGTGGAATCCAGCCGATCACGGGTACCAGATTAATGGCTTTGAATGTGGGCCAGATATAGGCTTCTGCTCGACGTGACAGCCCCATAGTCAGACCTAAGACCAGTGCCAGTACAATGCCGGCACTAAAACCATAGCCAATCCGGCTCAGACTGACACTCAGATTGCTCCACAGTTCGCCAGTTTGATACAGATCTTTCAGGGCGACCCAGACCAGTTCAGGTGCAGGCAGCAATAAAGGATTCACCCAGTTCCGTTCTACCGACACATGCCACAGATAGAGCAGCGCGATGGGGAAAATGATTCCGATTCCCCATATGAACACCTGATTCTGTTTTAAAAAATTCAGAATACTTTTTCGGTTCAATCTGGATGCAGCACTGTCCTGTGTCGGTGTCTTGGCTGTTTCAAGCTCGATTTCCTGTAACATCACTCAACCTCCTCAAGGGCATGATGGTTATTGCCCATTGGCATTGAGAGGTTTCCAATAATTCTGTAAATTCAGTGTTTTTAGAGCATTATTGACATACTTCGGCTCAATCCATTTATCCACATCGACATTACCGCGAATCAGTTTCAAATCTTGACCCGCTTTAAGCTTCTGCTTAATGAGTGACACGTTATAGGCATCAAAAATCGGGGCACTATGACGTTTCAGATCTACCCCAATATGGGCTTTATTGATGTTGCTATACGATATTCCAGATTTTGCCCAGAGTTTAAACAGGGCATCTTTATTAGCGGGCTTGCTTTCCCAAGCCGCTTGTTTGACCAAAACATTCACTACACGCTGAACCACTTCAGGATATTTTTGCTCAAACTTGGAATTCACCAGTACATAGCCTGAGGTTTTATAGAGATCAGGTTCATTTTTGGTACTATAAATAATCTTGGCAATACCGCGATCGACTACAGGAAAAATATAGCTACTGCTCCAGATTGCATCAATATCACCACTGGCTAAAGCGGAATACGCCACTGGGCCATCCATGTTGACAAAACGGAAGTCTTTCTCACTGAATCCGTATTTTTTGACCACATTAATAATCGATAAATGCAGATTGGTTCCTTTAAAGAAGCCTATTCGTTTCCCTTTTAAATCAGCAATCGATTTAGCCGGAGAACCCGGTGCTACCACCAGATAAGTATTATCCTGTGAGCCAGCCATGGCGACCAGTTTAGTGTCCAGACGACTGGCTTTGCCAATCAGTCCAGGCAAATCACCAATCCAGGTAATATCGACCAGGCCATTGGCATAAGATTCATTAATCGCAGGACCCGCTCCTTTAAAGTTATTCCATTGTACTTTGATGCCATCTTTCTGGAATTCTTTTTCAAATAAACCCAAGGTCTGTGCAGTCGCATAGTAATTACCATAACCTACAGGGCGATTACCTGTACCGACCATCGGCGAAGCAAAACGGATCACGCTGGGTTTCGCCTCTGCGGCAGAGGTCTGAATCGCTGGCAGCAGTGTTGCTGTAGAGAGAAGGCCAGCAAAGAATACTTTTGACCATTTAAACATGTGAAAATTCCTCAAAATATAAAATTAGAATCCGTACTGGAATTGTGCGACCAGTTCGTTATAGCTCTTGTTTGTAATGTCGTTGTTGACATGGTTCAGGTTGATCTGAAACTTGGTGGTTTCCGCAAAGAATGCATTCAGGCCCAGACTGTGAATATCAACAGTTTGATCGGCTAAATTCTTTTCACGATCAATGGTGTCGTAGCGATAGAAGGTCTGGTAAGACTTTGGCCACCAGTCGTCATAACGGCCCTGATTACGGAATCCTTTGACAAACTGCTCACCAAAGTTCCAGAACAAGGTACCTGTGTGCGACTCACTTTCACGCTTATAGGTCTGTGCAGTTTGTGAAATGTAGGTGTCATCTTCACCTTGTACATATTCATAGGTCACACCGAATGGATGGTGGTTATAGTAAATATCGAAGCCTTTACGCAGCACATCGCCCTTACCAGCAAAGGCCGCGCTGGTACCATCAATTTCAAATAGATTGCTCTTGCCTTGATACCAGGACAGACCAAAACTCAGTTCACGCAGCCATGAGTTATATTCCGCAGGCAAGGTATAACGCAGACGTCCAATAAAGTTTTTGTCATCATTGTCATCCGATTTATTGGCTCCATTACCATTCACCAGACCAAAGGCATAGCTAATCATTGGCGAGCGATAGTTATATCCATAGTCCACGGTTGGTAAGGCATCCCCACGTACAATCAAGCCGACTTCACGCAGTGCCAGTCCATAACCTAGGCCCGGCAAACTGAACAAGGCATTGTTAATGGTAGGTTTTAGGTCTTCAGTGGCCTGAACTTCCTGGCCAAATGGCAACAGTTGCTGACCTAAAGTGACGCTCAAGCGCCCCGTGTCGGCACTTAAGGTTGGCAATACGTGATAAGTCAGTTGCGCATCCAATAAGTTCAGATAACTGTTATTGGTTCCTGTCTGTGGAGAAGTACCAAAACGCAGATTGAAATCCAGGTTTTTGCCTTCTTCATAGTCTTTGTACAGATTGCCAATAAAACCAATTTGGACTGCACCTAAATCAAACGAAGAGTGGCGGTCTTGAACTGCCATCCCGGTATTGGTACCCGTAGGTGGAGTGCGCTGTGCTTCATCGATATAAGAAGCTTTGGCCTGCACGACTCCATTAATCAGCAGTTGACGTGTTGATAATGCCGTTTTGGTATCGCGGTCACGTTGTACCTGATATTTATAGTTTTCCAGATCGCTTTGCAGACCTTGCAACTCGGCACGTGTCACAAAGCTTTGGTCATCATCAGATTCAGTTTCTGCATCAGCAGATAGTTCAGCCTCATCAGCAGTAGTGGCTTCTGTAACGGCTTCGTTCTGATTCTGAATCTGCGCTAACTGGGTTTTTAATTGTTTTAATGACTGCTCGAGTTGACTGACCTGTTGTTGTAACTGACCTACCTCCGCATCTGCATGCGTTAAGCCAATACTCGCGCTTAGCAGAGTCAGTACCGTTGCCCCTTGTTTAAAATATTGCTTCATACAATCGACACACCTACAGTTTTGCCAGTGAAACATCAGTCGATTTGATCAGCACAATCACCTGACTTCCTATCTGCAAATCCAGCTCTTCTACAGAACGTGTCGTAATTACCGAAGTGAAAATACCTGAAGCAGTCACCACATCGACTTCAGAAACCACATCACCTTTTACAATTTCCTGAATAGTACCTTTTAACTGGTTACGCACATTAATAGATTGAATTGTCATTATTAATTCCTGTTGTTTTGGTTGGAATTAATATGCATGATTTTTAATATGCAGAAAAATAATATAAATAGATTTTGATATATTATTTTATAAAATCCAAAAATATTATTTTAAATCCAGTTAATCTGATAATTTAAATATTCTTTGTTTTTAATCACGATATTTTCATATTGCCAATCCAGAATATTTTGACTGGCTAGATTCTTTATTTCTTTATTAATGGTTTGGCGTGAAGCAGAGAGTAAATCTGCTAAATCATGCTGGGAGATCTTGAGTTTAATTTCAGTTCCCAGAGGATGAGATCAACCGTACTGAATCGAAAGGTCATGCAAAACCTTGCATACTTTTTGATGTAAATTAGCGACTTGCAGGAATTTAACCTGCTGGATCAGATATTGCATCCGACGGCTGAGAATATTTAAAGCATCCTGCTTTAAGTGATTGTTATCATTTATTTCTTCTATAAATATATGCTGTGGAATTTGCAGGACCTTGACCTGATTAAAAGCATAATAATCATAATCAATCACTTGTGTATTGAGGCAAGGAAGCAGGTTAATCAGATGCTTTTCCGAGAAATAATTAAAGGCATGAAAACGACCTGATGGGCTTAAATATCCAATCTGGATAATCCCATCAAGCAATATATATAAAGCAGTATGGCAATTTTCTTTATTTAATATCAAATCGCCTTTTTGATATTTTCGAATCGTTGAATATTTTAAAATATAATCCAGCTTATCCTCAGAGATATTTTTAAATATATTTTTTAATATGTCATAATCCACATTATTTTTTGCAGTATGAATTTTCATAAAATGATCCACCCTATATTTTATTTAAATATTAGATGGATCATTAATGACTGGCGAATCATTTATTCTTGATTCTTTAGCTATTTATATGCAAAGTTTCCAATTGAATAAGAATTACTTATGAAACTTTTTCATAAATACCGTCTTCGCTGTTATAGCGGAAGTTGCTAATGTCCTGCTTGACATCTTTACGCAGTTCACGGCTTGGACGGCCATCCACACCGACTGGCACATCACCCTCTAAAGTTACACGGCGTACTACACGGTGCTGGTCACCATAATCATTAATCGCACGGTGTTGCGTTGCACGGTTATCCCAGATCGCCACATCACCTGCACTCCAGCGCCAGCTGACAATATTTTCCAGCTTCTCTACATAACTTTGGAACAGGTCGAATAAACGGCGTGATTCACTTGAGCTATAACCGACGAAGCTCTTAAAGAAATGGCCCAATAACAAGGTTTTTTCACCTGTTTCAGGATGAACGCGTACTAATGGATGTTCAGTTTCATATTCAGTTGAATTGAAGTAGTTTTTATATTTTTCCAAAGCTTCTTTTGGAACACTGACTTTTGCAGCATAGTCAAAGTTGTTGCTGTGAATCGCACGCAAGCTATCCGCCAGTGTTTTCAGTTCTTCAGGTAAATCATTGTAGGCAGCGGTTGTATTTGCCCATACGGTATTGCCACCTACTGCGGGTGCAACCACGCTACGAAGAATAGAAGCTTTTGGATAAGCATCAATAAAGCTGATGTCCGTATGCCAGCTGTCTGCACGTGCACCACGTGAATCAATTTCCAGAATATGTGCAGAGCCATCTTTTACCGGCACAGTCGGGTGATTTAACGGCGTGCCTAAACGTGCTGCAAAGGCTTCTTGAGCGACATCATCCAGATGTTGCTGATCTTTAAAGAAGATCGCTTTATGCTGCAATAATGCCTGGTTGATTTCATTCACCACTTCATCAGCCAAATCCGCTGACAGTTTTACGCCCTGGATTTCAGCGCCAATACGGCCACCAATTGGTTGAACCTGGATGTGTTTATATTCATAAGCCATGATCATTTCCTCTATCTATAATTATGTCGACCTTCGGTCTGTGAAATCATCATGCCGAATCGGCTTATCTAACGCTGTCAATTTATTGACATTCTTATGCACCATTTTTGATTTATAAAATACTTTAGCTACTTAAGTTTTCAGGCATAAAAAAACCCGCTTAGGCGGGCTTTGATCAGGGTGTTTTAAGCTGACTTTTTCTTCTGCTTGCCGAGACGGGTAGCTAAAGCCGTGACTTTCTGATAGCCAGTTGGCATGAGGCGCTGAATTAAATCAATCGCTTTGGCATCATTTCCAATCAGCAGACGGCGTTTATCTTTTTGTACCGCTTCCAGAATTTGACGCGCTGCTTCTTCCGGTGGGCAACGCAGCAGCTTATTGAAATTCTGTGCAGATTTTTCCGGATGCATTCCCAGACTACGAATACTGTCATTCATTTTCGCTGCAATGGCGATATTGGTACGGATTCCGCCCGGGTGTACACATAGCGCGCTTACGCCGCAGTTTTCCATATCCAGTTCCTGACGCAAGGATTCGGTAAAACCACGCACAGCGAATTTAGTGGCATTATAAGCAGACTGGGTTGGCTGAGCAGTTAAACCGAACAAGCTGGAAATATTAATGACATGACCATCACCGGTTTTCTTGATTAAAGGCAGGAACTCTTTGGTGCCATAGACCACGCCCCAGAAGTTAATACCTACAATCCATTCCAGCTCTTCATAGCTGGTGCCTTCTACAGTAGAACCAAGGGCCACGCCAGCATTGTTAAAGATCATATTCACGCTGCCATGATCTTTCTCGACCTCAGCGGCCCAAGCGTGCATTTCTTCCAGATTAGCCACATTGACCTTTTTGGTTGTGACACGAACATCAGTACCTTTCAACAGCTCAACGGTTTTAGCCAGACCCTGTTCATTCACATCGCTTAAAGCTAAATGACAGCCCTGCTTTGCTAAAAGCACCGCAAGTTGCTGGCCGATACCTGAACCTGCGCCAGTAATGGCCGCGACTTTATTATTAAAATTTTTCATTGAATTTCCTTGATTAAAACACTGCCCTTCCATGACAGCCTGTTTTTCTGTCGCATAGGGATACAGCACACGGTTTCAATATAGTTTTGACAATCCATATTGTCAATAATTCCAGCATGTCTCTACGGGCCAATTTTCAGGTTTGAATTTCAGCATAGGTCAAAGCCGGATTTATTGATAAGATACTTAAAATCTCAAGCACATGAGTCTATGGTCTTTATGACGGATGCAGTAAATTCAGGACAAAAACTAGCAAGTAAAAGTAAGGAACGTCAGTTTAAAGGGCTTTCCATGGCTGAGCGTCAGCAGGCGCGTCGTGAAAAGCTGATTGAGGCCGGGATCGAGGCTTATGGTCGTCATGGTTTTTTTTCAGTCACAGTGAAGGATATCTGTAACGAAGCCAAACTGACTGAACGTTATTTTTATGAATCCTTTAAGAAAAGCGAACATCTGTTCCAGACTATTTTCCTCAAGCTGATTGACCAGTTACAGCAGAATGTCATGCAAGCCATGATGCAGGCTTCTTCTGATCCAAAGAAAATGATCGAAGCCGGTCTGACTGCCTTGCTAACGACCTTACGTGACAATCCGGGTATGGCACGAATTATTTATATCGATGCGATGCTGGTTCAGGAACTGCATAATCAGGCTACGATTCATGAAACCATGGGACGTTTCGACCGTATGATTCAGGCCTTTGTCATGCTGATGATGCCGAACCTGAATCGTTCTGAACGAGAGATTTCCCTGGTCTCGACCGGACTCAATGGTTATGTTACCCAGATTGCCATTCGTTGGGTCATGAGCGGCTTTAAACAGTCACTGGAAGAAATTCTGTCTTCCTGTAGTCTGGTGTTCTTTGCTTTATTAGACACTTTGGGTACAGAAAAACCGACAGATCCGGTTAGATAATTTTAAATCAAGATAAGTTCCAGATAGATTTACTTGTAAGTGATCTACAAGCCTTTGAATTAACACCCTCTTATAAAATAACAGCTTAAATTGTGACAAATCTTTGCGAAAGGCCCCGGAACTACCTATTCTGCAATGATACTGTCATAATTAATCTTTGTAATAAGCCTGTCATAAATATAAAACGGTCCACCGTTTGCATGAAATAGGGTATTGCGCTGTGAAAGATGACTACATTCTAATTGTTGATGACGAACTGCCGATTCGTGAAATGATCCATACTGCTCTGGATATGGCGGGCTTTCAATGTTTACAGGCAGAAGATGCCAAGCAGGCTCATCAAATGATTGTGGACCAGCGTCCAGCATTGATTTTGCTGGACTGGATGATGCCAGGTGGCGTGAGTGGTGTGGATCTCTGTCGTCGTCTGAAACGTGATGAAAATCTGTCCGAAATTCCGGTCATCATGTTGACCGCGCGTGGTGAAGAAGATCATAAGGTTCAGGGACTGGATGCCGGTGCCGATGACTATATGACCAAGCCGTTTTCGACCCGTGAGCTGGTTTCACGCATTAAAGCCGTACTACGTCGTTCCAATGCGCTGAGTGGTGAAAAATCCATTGATGCTAACGGATTGGTATTAGATCCGGTCAGTCAGCGTGTGAATTTTGGCAGTACTATTCTGGACATGGGACCCACTGAGTATCGCTTGTTGGCATTTTTCATGACCCATCCGGAACGTGCTTATACCCGTGCGCAATTGCTGGATCAGGTCTGGGGCGGCAACGTCTATATTGAAGACCGGACCATTGATGTGCATATCCGTCGCCTGCGCAAGGTGCTTGAACCTTATGGCGCTGACCGCTATGTACAGACTGTACGTGGCACCGGTTACCGTTTCTCGACCCGTGCCGATGTTGCACTCGGTTAATTGTTTTTAGGTAAATCTTGTTTTATGTATGAGCCCTATCCTGTTCCCGAACTGTCACACGAGCACAAAAGACTCCGTTACAGCAGCCTATGGGATTTTGCCAAGCAAGATTTACGTCTACTTCTTCTCTTCCTGGTCATTGCCAGTTGTATTGGTCTAGGCATCGGTTATTTCTGGATCTGTATCGTTCTGGCCTTTGTTGCCTTCTTTGGCACACAGTTGCGTTCACTCTACCTGGTCAATGAATGGATCTCGAACCGTCCCTATGATGTACCGCCAAACATCAACGGAATCTGGGGCGCTTTACTGTTCAATGTCTATCGCGCCCAGCGTCAGGAACGTGTCGTTCAGGCTGAAATGGTCGAGCTGATTGACCGTGCACAATCCTCACTAGTCGCCCTGCAAGAAGCCGTGGTACTGATTGATGAAAACCAGCAGATTGAATGGTGGAATCCGGCGGCAGAACGTTTACTGGGGATTGGTCAGGAAGATCGCGGCCGCAATATTCTGAGTTTGCTGCGCCAACCGAGTTTTATTGATTACTATCATCATATTGATGATGCACCTGATGGCCTTAAAATGAAGTCTTCGATATTCGAAGATCATTATGTGCAAATCAAAATGACCCGTTTTGGCGGTGAAAGCCGCTTACTGGTCGCCTATGATGTGACCCGGATGCATAATCTGGAACAGATGCGTAAGGACTTTGTCGATAATATTTCGCATGAACTGCGTACCCCTTTGACTGTGCTCAGCGGTTATATCGAAACCTTTACCGATCAGGAAGATATTAGCCCGCGCTGGAAACGCGCCTTTGACCAGATGCAGTCCCAGACTCGTCGCATGAATGCACTGGTCAATGACCTGTTGCTGCTATCCCGTCTGGAAAATGACAAGAATATTGCCAAGAACCAGATTATTGACATGCCTAATCTGATGAACCAGCTGTTTGATGATGCGCAAGCCTATAACGTGGATTATGGCCATACCCTAAATCTGGATATTGACAGTCACTGTGACCTGATCGGCTCAGATATGGAAATTGCCAGTGCCTTCAGTAACCTGATTACCAATGCTATCAAGTACACGCCTAAAGGTGGAACGGTCACCATGGGCTGGCATGATGATGGTGAATCGGCCTATTTTGTCGTAGAAGATACCGGAATTGGGATTGATCCTAAACACTTGCCTCGCTTGACTGAACGTTTCTACCGGGTAGATTCTGACCGTAGCCGCCGTACTGGTGGCACAGGACTGGGTCTGGCGATTGTGAAGCATGTACTGATGCAACATCAGGCTCAGCTCGAAATTGATTCCCATGAAAATCAGGGATCCACCTTTAAGGTGATTTTCCCTAAAGAACGTCTCAGTTTCCCAGACTGATTCAAAAATAAAAAAAGGTGCAAATCGCACCTTTTCTTTTTTAGCGAAGGCTTTAAGACTTTAATGCCTGCTCTTTGGATAAGGCCCGGAAATAAGCTGCTCGATGCGAGATCCGTTCCAGATAGGCTTGAATCGCCGGATAACTTTTACCAGTACGGCTTTGCATGGCTTCGAGTGGGAAGCTCATCTGAATATCCGCAAAACTGAAACGACCGGCAAAATATTCATGCTGGCTTAAATGATCTTCCAGAAACTGGATATGGTCTTTTAAACGGCTTTGCACAAACTGCTTCTTCACCCCTTCACAAATTGTTTTAGCCACGGGACGTACCAGAAATGGCACTTGCTCAGGAACTTTAGTCATCACCAGCTGCATGACCAGTAAAGGCATCAAAGACCCTTCTGCATAATGCATCCAGTAGCGGTATTGCGCCTTGTTCTCAGCACTGATCGGTTGAAACTGATGGGTCGAATCATAGGTTTCTTGTAGATATTCCAAGATAGCGGCAGACTCAGCCAGTACCAGATTCTGGTCTTCCAGAATCGGGGCTTTACCCAGAGGATGAACCTGTTTCAAAGCAGGCGGAGCAGAATAGTTAGGCAAGCGTTTGTAATACTTGATCTCATAATCAAGTTCCAGCTCTTCCAAGGCCCACATGATTCGAAATGATCTTGATTGTTCGAGATGATGTAAAACACGCATATTAGACTCATGATTTTATTGTTATTACTGCGTGAGCATAGCAAAAAGTCTGGCTCTAACTAAAGAGTTTATCAGTCTACTTACATTTTCCCTACCGGATATAGCGTACCCTCTTTTAGCTTAAATCAGGCTGGTCCGAATCTCCAGACTGCGTAACAGGGTTTTGGTCACTGGGGTTTTGGCACAAATCTCTAGAATTTTCTGCTGCAAAGCCGAATCATGAGTAATATCAAAATTTAAGCGTCGTTCAATCCATTCCTGTCCTTCTTTATTGGCAAAGAATTCTGCTTCAACCTGAAAGTCGCCCAGTTCAATGTCCTTATGTTTGGCATACATGCGCAAAGTAATCATGGTGCAAGAGATCAGACTGCCTAAAAGCAGATCATAAGGTGCAGGACCTGCATCCTGCCCACCGAAGGATTCCGGTTTATCGGTTAGATAATGATGCTGACCATGACTGATTTCTCCCTGCCACGGTATGGTTAAGCTCTGTATTTTGGCAAGTGCGATACGGGCCATACTGATCCTTTGTTCTTATAGTTATATGAAAGATTTATCGAGAAGCACGCATATGTTCCGGAAATGCTGGTGCTTCCATACGCGGCCCATCATAGCTTGGAATGGTGCCAAAACGCGGGTGCCCCATCATCCACTGTTCACGGGCCAGCTTCAGTTCTTCCACATCACGACCAACCAGATTCCACCACAATAAAATAGGGCTTTCAAATGGCTCTCCACCAATCAGCAAGATTCGCCCACCCGCATGAATTTCGACATCTACATACTGTAATCCCGGCTCAAGAATCACCATATTATCTTCAGTCAGTTCATGCCCATTAATACTTGCCAGACCCTCAAGGGCCATAAAGCCATATTCAAATCTTGGATCTAAACTCAAACGGGCACGGGTACTTTCAGCAGCAAATAGATCCACCCCCAAGAGTTCGGTATGCACTTTAACCGGTGATATTGTATCCAGGAATTCCCCGACCAGGACCGTACATTGAATGCCTTGTTCTTCGATCACAGGTAATTCCGGATAATGATCAAACGCGGGAGCCATATTGATCTTGTCATCAGGCAGGGCGATCCAAAGCTGTGCTGCATGCATCTTGGTTTCAGTTTCCGGTGAAACCTCTGTATGCGAAATGCCATAGCCTGAAGTCATCAGATTAACCTGTTTCGGCCGGATCAATTGCCGGTTACCCAGACTGTCACTGTGCATCATGGTGCCTTCAATCATCCAGGTAAAAGTTTGCAGGCCAATATGCGGATGCGGTCCGATATCCAGGCCATCTCCCTGAGGAAATTGAGTGGGACCGGCATGATCCAGAAAACACCAGGCGCCAATCATGCGTTTATGCCGACTCGGCAAGGCGCGTTTAATGACTGTTCCCTGCCCGATTTCCGCACGCCGTAAAGGAACTTCCTGTATGAACTGATTGATATACTTTTCACAATCATCTGAATTTGACAGTTCAATATCATTATTATTCGACATGGTTGAGCTGACCTCGGCAAGTTCATTCTGGCTGTATGCTGCATCAAGACATCTTTCCCTGATCATTACAAGATGTCTACCTCATACAACAATGTACCGCGTCTACCCACAAAATCTATCTTTGGAAATATTTCGATACGTATAAAATGTGCTACTCATCAGAACAGTTCAAATACTTAAAGGCTTCAGTCTTCCAAATCCTGTAATCAAGATCTTGGTGATGAATCATATAATCATTCAAGCACCTTACATCAGTTCGTTTAAATCAACTTATTCATCATACTCATGTTTCACGTGAAACGCCTATTTTTATTGATATAAATGATTAAAATCAGCAATCTATAAAAATGTGATCCGTATAGCTTCATATTTACAAAACAAAAATTTTGTTACGTTTTCTTTTTAAAATTCGTACTACCCCCTGATTCTAGGGAGATTTTTTTTTATTCATTTGGTCCATAATAGGACCCAATAAAAATAAGATTGGATCAGGACATGTCATCCTCGAATGAAAATATATATTCAACGGCGAATATGTCTTTTCAAAACTCGACCACAGATAGATCATTAAAGTTGGCCGAATGTGATCTGCAAAATCGCCAGTTAATTGAAGATGCGCTTGTACATCGCGCTGCACCTATTCCTGCGCAATTCCAGCAGTACTTTTATAACTATCTTTATGTGCATCGTCATCAAAATCTTCGCCAGATTAATTACATGGCGCAGATCGCCTTTTTGCTGTATTTCTTTGCCGATATTTTTATTATTCCTGACATGTTTTTCCTGTCTGGCCTGATCCGGGTATCACTGGTCATTGCTGTCATGTTTTGCTGCTATTACCTGTTTAAGCATCAAAAGAATATCCGGGTTCTGGACATGATTTTGCCTGTGGGCACGACTGTGGCTGCAGCGACCTGGATTAGCCTGCTCCTGCTGTCGAGTAGCCCGCATGTGTCAACTTATATCTATGCCTCTGCGATTTTTGTTTTAATTACCAATCTCTGTGTACAGACCGAGTTTAAGGGTGCGCTGTATTGTTCTATTTTTATCGCCCTGTTTATCATGATTGGGGTAACCCATCTCATGAGTCTATCGCAGGCCTTTATTTTCGCCGTTGTTTTCACGCCTCTCTGGGCGTTTAGTATTTATATCAACTGGAATAATATCATCAACATACGGCGCTCTTTTTTACGCACTTTGCTGGATGAATGGAACTATCAAACCTTAAAAAATCTTGCTCATACTGATGATCTGACGCAGTTATTTAATCGTCGTCATTTTGTGGATATGGCGGAACGTTCAATCCATCAATGGCCAAAGCCTGCCAGCACCTGTCTTTTGATGTTTGATGTCGATTATTTCAAGAGAATCAATGACAATTATGGCCATGATGTGGGTGACCGGGTGCTACAACTGATTGCTGAAATTACCCGTAAAGAAATGCGCTCTAGCGATGTACTGGCACGTTTTGGTGGAGAAGAATTTATTGCCTTGCTGGAAGATACCCAGCTACAGGACTGCCTGATGATTGCAGAACGGATTCGCTGTTCGATTCAAAAGCAGGTGATGCACATCAATTCTGACCAGAAAATCCAGTTCACGATTTCTATCGGTATTGCTGAACTTGAATCTCCGCAACAGGAGCTTGAAGACCTGATTAAGCATGCAGATATTGCGCTTTATGAAGCTAAGAAAGCGGGAAGAAACCGGATTCGGGTCTATCATCCTAATATGCTGCAACCGACTAAACCCCTATCTCCAAATCCCTGGAATGTATTTAAACCACTGAATAAACAGGAGTATCCTGGCGCTCATCATAAAGCGAAACAATCTTGGTCTGCTTTGTAAGTTGAGAGCAAAATCAAGATTATTAGACAAGAATTTAAGAATTAGATCTAAATCTATTTGGGATGCTTTTCAAATAATTCCTAAAAGAATAGAATATTTTTCATACAAATATAAGTATTCATCTTATTCATTTCTTTGGATTTAATGTGGGAAGGCGATATGCCAGATAAATATGAAGAAGAAGCTCGCTTCCTGCTTCAGGATGCCCTTCAAGATCCTCTCGTTCGTATTCCTGCGTTTTTAAAACCTGCCTACTTTAACCATCAGAAACAGCTCACTTTAAAATATCTTTTACAGGTGAATCTATTTGCACAGGTGGCATATGCCTCCTACACCCTTGCCGATATTCTGGTGCTGAATAACATTATGAATTTGCTCATTCTGACCAAGCTAGGCTATACCTTGGTGATCGTACTAATAACCATCTGGATGTATCATTTTTACCGGAATTTGCCTGTATTTGACCTGCTGTTGCCGACCTCGATTATCAGAGCAAGTGCAATCTGGTTTTTTAATCTGAATCAGTCTGAAAGTCCGCATACGCTCATTTATCAATATGCTTCACTGGTCTTTATTGTCCTGGCCAATCTATTTGTACAGATTCGCTTCTGGCCTAGCCTGATTAATTCCGGTCTGATTACACTGGTGATTTATATTGGTGTGTATTTCAATACCCAAGCTGATCTGTATCAGATGTTCTTGTTTTCCCTGATCTATATGCCGGTATTGACCTTCAGTTTATATATCAGTTGGAGCTCTACACTAAAATCCCGTTTGGTATTCCTGTAACATACCCTGAATGAATATCATCGTCAGACCTTTGAAAATCTCGCCCATACTGACTCGCTGACAGGCCTGAATAATAGACGCTGTTTTAAATATCTGGTGCAACAGCTGATCCGAAAGAATCTTAAACAGCCTGCTCCAATCAGTTTGCTGGTCTTTGATGTCGATCATTTTAAGCAGATCAATGACCGTTATGGGCATGATGTTGGAGATCAGGTACTCCAGATGATTGCGCAGACCACACGTAATGAAATGCGGCGCCATGATGTGCTGGCACGGTATGAAGGTGAGGAATTTATCGCATGCCTGCCTGAAACTTCACTGGATTGGATGATGCGTTAAAAATTGCCGAATGTTTAAGACACAAAATCGAAAATATTGTGGTCAATCTGGAACATGGGCATCGTCTTGATTTCACCGTTTTAATTGGTGCGGCCATTCTGGAAAGCAGTGAAACGGATTTAATGGCGCTGATTAAACAGGCTGATATTGCCCTGTATCAGGCTAAAGCCAATGGTCGGAACAGAGTGGAATGTTATGACCCTGAACTGGATCAGAGCTTGCTTGGAGAGCTTCAAAACTGGCAGGTTAAACCGGCTTAAATTCATTTGAAAGATAATAAAAAAAGAGCGCCGAAGCGCGCTCTTTTTATGAGTTAAAAATTATCTTCATCAAAACGATCTTGATCAATTTTATAGATATGAAAACTGCGTTCTATTTGTACGCCTAAACCAAATTCAATCATTAAAGACGTTAACTTATCACCATCAATTAATACAATTCCCGACTTCTTTGCGGATTCAATTGCCTCTTTACTAAAATTAGAAGTAGTAATAAATACGCCTTTCTTGGCAACCTGATCCGCTAAAGCCCCTTTAAACTGCTGAATATCAGGACGTCCTACTGTATTTTCCCAACGTTTTGCTTGAATATAAATTTTATCTAATCCTAATCGGTCTTCACTGATGACTCCATCAATTCCACCATCGTTGGTTTTACCAATTGCTTGGGCTGCATCTTGATGTGAACCACCGTAGCCCATAGCAACAAGCAGATCTACAACAAGTCTCTCAAAAAATGAAGGAGACTTTTCCTTTACCATTTGAAGTAAATCACTTTTCAAATTGAACCTTAATAATTCAGTCGTAGTCTGAATTGTTTCTTCAGGTGTTTGTGTTTCTTGTAATTTATTTGAGTTTTCAAAATTTTTTAAAATTTCGACCTCTAATCCCTCTTCGTTTTTCTTTCCAAATTTAAAATCTATAAATCCATCAAACTGTGCTAAAAATTCATTAGTTATTGCTTCTAAGTTTTTTAAATCAATTTTTCTTCCTAAATCGCTAATTTCACAATATGCTCGTTTTGGTTGATGAATTAAACCTGCTTTGACTAAGTATGTCTTTGCCCAAGCAACTCGATCTTTAAATATATTTTTACCACTTGGTAGTACCTTATTTAGATCTTCTTCAGGTAAGCCAGAACGCTCAGCTAGGATATTGGCGGCATCTGAAATTTTAATTGGCCCTTCTATTTCTGATAATAATTTCATCAAAGGCAGCATTAACTGATCATAAGTAGGTAATGACATATATTTTTTAGCTTAAGAATTAATTTTTCTTGAGTATAAATGAAAAAAAGAGCGCCTAAGCGCTCTTTTTTATAGGTAATTTTCGTTAGAAAATTACTCCCATTCAATTGTTGCTGGTGGCTTAGATGAAACGTCATAAACCACACGAGAAACTTCAGCAATTTCGTTCATGATACGTGTAGAAATACGGTCAACCAAGTCATATGGCAGATGTGCAAAACGCGCTGTCATGAAGTCGATAGTTTCAACTGCACGAAGTGCAATTACCCATGCATAACGACGGCCATCACCGACCACGCCCACAGATTTCACTGGTTGGAATACGGCAAAAGCTTGAGCAGTTTTGTCGTACCAGCCGCTTGCACGAAGTTCTTGCATGAAGATGTCATCAGCAAGACGAAGAATATCTGCATATTCTTTTTTTACTTCGCCTAAGATACGAACACCAAGGCCTGGACCTGGGAATGGATGACGGTAGATCATGCTGTGTGGCAAGCCTAGAGTTGTACCCAATTTACGTACTTCATCTTTAAACAGGTCACGCAATGGTTCAACTAGGTCAAATGCCAAGTCTTCTGGCAAGCCGCCTACGTTATGGTGTGACTTGATGACATGTGCCTTGCCTTGTTTGCTGGCAGCAGATTCAATCACGTCTGGATAAATCGTACCTTGTGCAAGGAAGGTTACGCCATCGAGCTTACGCGCTTCTTCAGCGAAGACTTCGATGAATTCACGACCGATGATTTTACGTTTTTTCTCTGGATCAACTTCGCCAGCCAATGCAGAAAGGAAACGATCTTCAGCATCAGCGCGGACCACGCGGATCCCCATGTTGTCTGCAAACATCTGCATCACTTGATCGCCTTCGTTCAAACGAAGCAGACCGTTGTCTACAAATACACAAGTCAACTGATCGCCAATTGCCTTGTGTAGAAGTGCCGCTACAACTGATGAATCCACACCCCCTGAAAGACCTAACAATACTTTTTCATCGCCAATCTGTTCACGAAGCTGTTCTACACGCAGGTCAATAATATGTTCTGGTGTCCACAGACCACGACAACCACAAATCTGGTGTACGAAGTTAGACAGTAATTCTGCACCTTTCGAAGTATGTGTCACTTCAGGGTGGAACTGGATCCCATAGAAACGGCGAGTTTCATCAGACACCATGGCAATCGGACAGCTTGGTGTGCTTGCAGTCACCTGGAAGCCTTCTGGAATACGTGCAACCTTGTCACCATGACTCATCCAGACATGCAGCTGGTTTTCACGGTCTTGCAGCTGACCAATCAGCTGGTCACGTACCACGATATCCACTTCTGCATAACCGAACTCATGTACAGTACCTGGCTCAACTTTACCGCCAAGCTGTTCACACATGGTTTGCAAGCCATAACAGATACCCAGTACAGGTACACCTAACTCAAATACCACTTGCGGCGCACGCGGGCTGCCTTCCAGGTGAACACTTTCAGGTCCACCAGACAAGATGATACCGTTTGGATTAAATGCGCGAATGTCTTCTTCAGACATGTCATAGGCATACATTTCAGAATATACACCAGCTTCACGGACACGACGTGCGATGAGCTGACTATATTGAGAACCGAAATCCAGAATCAGGATACGATCTTCAGTAATTTGAGTATTGGTAGTCATGACAAACAACTATGAAAGGCAAACGAAAGATAAGCGCCGTATTCTAGCATTTTTATTAGGCTTAAGCACACTATTCCCATCCGCATAATAATTAAGCAGTTTATTTTTTAGATGGAATAACGCTTTCGATTCAGCAGAAGAGTCTTCCCTTCTCTCCACAGAATTCAACGTATTTACGCTATTTGGATTTCAATATTTTAGGATCGGCCAGTTAAGTAGCTATTGAAAGTTTATTTCACCTGTCTCTATCACGGTCTTCACTTGGATGGCGTTTAGGGTTTAACATGGGAGCCACCTTTTGATTTTTATTTTAATGACGTTTTCATGCCAAGCCGGTTTTCTCAGGAATTCACCGCCAATTTGTAAGATAAATTTTTAATTCACCCATCAGGGATGAGCGGGCAATTATTTTCCTGTTCGGTACTGACTTTCATGCCGCAGACTGTTACGATTTGATCACCTTTTCGCTTGTTTTTTCCCTATGGAACTGCTTGATTTTATCCTCCACGTTGATGATCACCTGCTCGAATTCATTACCAATTACGGCATCTGGATTTATGGCATTCTTTTCCTGATTATTTTTGTTGAAACGGGACTGGTGGTGATGCCGTTCCTGCCGGGAGACAGTCTGCTATTTGCATCAGGTGCGCTTGCGGCTTCAACGGGTGCTATGGATCCATGGGTACTGATTCCGCTACTGTTCACTGCGGCAGTGCTGGGCGACACCCTGAATTATCATATTGGTAAATATATTGGGCCACGTGTATTTGAGATTGAATCACGTTTTATTAATAAAAAGCATCTGCTTGCTACCCAGCAGTTCTTTGTGAAACACGGTGGTAAAACCATTATTTTTGCCCGTTTCATTCCTTTCGCACGTACCTTTGCACCTTTTGTTGCCGGTGCGGGAAGTATGAATTACAAATATTTCCTGACTTACAATATGATCGGTGGCTTTCTCTGGATCAGTTCGTTTGTGATCCTGGGTTATCTGTTCGGCAATATGCCAATCGTCAAAGATAATTTCACTCATCTGATTTTCGGCATCATTATTTTAAGTGTCATGCCAGGTGTAATTGGCTTTATTCAGCAGAAACTCAAGAAAAATAAAATTGCCTAGAAGCCTAGAGCTGTTGAGTGAACATTTACTCCAGCCAATTGATCAGCAAGGGCACCAGACAAAGCAGTAAAAACAGAGCCGACCCTTTATAAATCAGGTCGGCTTTTCTTTTTGCCGACTCTCCCGCCAGAATCGCTTGTCCAAAGATCATCCAGAACAACGCAACCAGCAAGGCAATCCCAGTAAAAATGGCAAAGACCAGAACAAAGTTACTCGGACTTTCCCAAGTAGAGAGCGGTAAGATTCCGGTTGCCAGAAGCGCTGCTTTGGGATTTTTTAGGGTTCCCTTAAACATCTGCCAGGGACGGATTTGAGGATGACTCTGATTATATTGTTCCAGTTGCCGAGCCTTGAATAAATGGAAGGTCATCCAGCCCACACCGATTGCACTCAGCACATGCACCAGTTCCTGAAAACTGGGCCAGATCGGTGAAAACAGATGAACCAGCAGAGCCCACCCATTGATCGCGTATAAATACCCCACCAAAATGACGGGAATATGCAGACTGGTTTTGGCTGTTCCCTGCTGATAGGCAGAACTGGCCACCAATGCATTGGCAGGTCCAGGGATCATCAGCACTGCTATTGTTGCAAAAACAAAGAGCCAGTTTTCAATCATGGTGGTTAAACATATCAGACAAGGTGATTACCTTAACCAATCTCGTGTTCTGATCACAAGACGAGATCTTTCAAAATTTTATGCGCATCGGTCATTTTTTCTGGCAAATACTGTGAACTCTGTCACTTGACCAATCACTTTTAAGATATAAAAAATGCCGACCTAAAGTCAGCATTTTTTTGATGTTTAGAGGACTATTTATTGGTATTTTGACGGACAATAATCGGGCAGGCTTTAAATTTTGCAGCTTGTACAATAGCTTCCTGTTCACCCAGTAGACGTGCCGTTTCAGTGCGTTTGGTATTGGAAGACTGCCCCATATTCACTGATACACTCGGACCAATGCCCCAGCCGCCGCGGCTGCCCCAGCCACCACCGACGCCTACCCCTACGCCGACACCTGTACGTTTAGGCGGCTCAACACCATTATCAAGATACTGCTGAATACGGTTGTATTCACCCTGAAGCTGCTGACAGTTGAGGGTCTGATAATGGGTCGGTGAAACATAGGTCGGTTTGACCGTCGTTGCACAGGCACTCAGCAAGCTAAGTATGCTGATTGCCAGGCTTATTTTCACAAGTTTCATAGTTAACTCGATCTTAATGCTGCTCTATCTCATTGAACAATGATTGATAGGCCTGAGTCAATTTATGATCAGTTGCCAAGTGAATTAATGGCTGATTTTTTTGATGCGACTCTTTCATCAGCACCGACGGCGGCAACATGCTGTTCAGCACTGGAAGACCTTCATCTTTCAGTTGCTGTACCACTTCGCGTGGCAGTTTTGCCTGAGCCTGAAACTGGTTGACCACGATGCCTTCAATTTCCAGACGTTCATTGTGATCATCCTGAGTTTCGATGACATTCTCAATCAAGGTTTGTAAGGCCCGTTTAGAAAACACATCACAGTCAAACGGAATCAGGACACGGTCTGCAGCAATCAGGGCTGAAAGTGTAAAGAAATTAAATGCCGGCGGAGTATCGATAAACACCCGGTCATAATGCTCAGCAAGTGGTTGCAAGGCATCGCGCAGCTTGTAAATCTTATGCTTGGATTCCAGTGCATGGGCCAAGGTGCCCAAACTCGGACTCGCCGGAATGACATCCAGATTTTTAAAAGGTGATTGATGCAGATAACTTTCCAGCCCTTTGGCCCGGGTCTTGAGAATGGAGCCAATCGCATTACCAATTAAGCTTTTGCTCTGCTGATTCCCCAATACATCTTCAAAATAGTTTTCAATATTCGGCTCCAGCGCCGGCTTGTCACTGGAATAGGTTGCATCATCCCCTAGTAAATACTGGCTGGAGTTTGCCTGCGGATCAAGATCGATTAACAGGGTTTTAAGCCCTTGATGTGCACTGATTGCAGCCAGATTGACTGCAATACTTGACTTCCCCACCCCACCTTTCTGGTTAAATACCACACGAGTATGCATAAACACCCCTCTTTATTTTTCTAATGATCAGTATGTTTTAGTTCATTGACTGATGAATAATTTAGCCAAAATTCGGCTTGATCATGACCAATACTATAATCGCAATAAGTGAAACCACAGCAATAAATAAGCCAGCACGGCGTTGTACCAGCAGGATTGAATCATCTTTTTTATAGGCTTTGCCCAAGGATGAAATCAGCACCAGGAATAAAATGATTTTGGCATAAAACCAAGGCTGTACATCAAAATTCTTTAAAAACAGGGCAATAATCCCAGTTAAGGCAATCACGCTAATGACCAGGTGCTGTAAAGCGACTAGAAATACACGTGCTTTCGGATTCGGCTGGTTGCCCTGTGTTCCCACAAACAGGGTAAGAGCACGTGCAAGAATGGCCACGATGGCCAGTCCTGCCGCAGACATATGAATAATTTTGACTAAAAGCTGGATATCCATAAAGTCCTCTTAGTTTTTCGGTGCATGTGCACATTCCGGACTAGACGTGTCCTGTCCTGTCCACTCTTCAGGCAAGAAAGCATGAATTGCCAAGGCATGAATTTTATCTTTAGACAGCAAATCACCTGCCGCAGCATAGACCTTTTGATGGCGTTGCACCGCACGTAAACCGGCAAAAGCTTCACTGACAATCACCGCCTTAAAATGCGATTCCTTACCCGGAAAATATCCACCATGACCCGAAGATTCATTCACGACTTCCAGATAGGTAGGTGACAATTGTGCCAAACGGTCTTTCAGTTGTTGTTCTAAGCTCATGGCCTGACTCCGATTCAAGATATGGGTCCAGTATACCCTGTTCTATCCGCTATTTCGGTGCAAGAAATGTCTGCAATTATTTGATTGTGCCGAGATTTCATTAAATTTTGCATAAATTTTGTCTAATTGTCTGGAAGCACAGAGAATATTGCTTTTATTTTATGCAATCGACACAAGATTTTTCATAAAGTTATTGACCCTGTTTTTGCATGCTGTATTATACACGGCATGCGGGAATAGCTCAGTTGGTAGAGCACAACCTTGCCAAGGTTGGGGTCGCGAGTTCGAGTCTCGTTTCCCGCTCCAAATTCTTTTTTGTTCATTTTTTAAAGTAAAAAATTGATCGACCCTGCGGGAATAGCTCAGTTGGTAGAGCACAACCTTGCCAAGGTTGGGGTCGCGAGTTCGAGTCTCGTTTCCCGCTCCAGATTCAAAAAGCCCTGATCGAAAGATGAGGGCTTTTTTATTGTTGTTTTATTCAATATTTTACTTCATAAGAAATTTTTATACTTAAAAAAGTAAGTTTACAAAAGTGCTCTTTCAAAACTGTGAACAAAAAACCGTGTAGATGATGCTCCAGAGTATCAATCATACAAGATAAAAAAAACTCCAAAACAAAAGATAGTATTAGCTACTACTAAGTGGCTTATGTTAAACAAGATCAGCTTGCCTAGATCCTAAATATTGATGCCGCGGAGCCTGTTAATAATTTCTGTCATTGCTTCTTAATAAAAAAGCAACTAATATGCTTCTTATACCACCAAAAAGCAATAAATATGTCTACACTAAATAAGTCTTTACTACAGCAAATCAAAAAAAGACGAACCCAATTGGGCTTAAAGCAAGTTGATATGCAATCCCGTACAGGCATTTCAAGACAGCAGTACCAAAAACTGGAAAGTCAGGGCAACCCTCGATTAGAGACCTTAGAAATTATAGCGGCAGGATTAAATGCTCAACTGATGCTCATCCCTGATGATAAGGTTCATTTGATTAGACAATTATTGAATGATGAAATTAAAGTCACTATTGAAGATCAGGATGACTTAATGACTAACCCATGGAAGGGTCTTCTCGGAGGAGAGGAACCATGAATACTGTTGCCGTCCTGAAATTAACATTACATCACGCTGTCGTTGGATACTTGGCAGGATTTCAGAGCGGAAAAAATATTCTGGTTTTTACAGATTCTTTCCGCTCTGATCAGCAACGCCCAACCTTGAGCCTGCTGACTTCCCCCTTGTATCCTCAAGTGGATAAGATTTTAGAAAAGACCTATGTTACACATCAGCGTTTACATCCCTTGCTATCAAACTTGCTACCAGAAGGTGCATTACGCGAACTGATTGCACAAAGCCTCAAAGTACATATAGACAATGAATTTCAGTTATTGGCAGCTTTAGGTCATGATTTACCTGGAGCACTCATTGCGACTCCATTAGATCCAGAAGAAATTCCAGATGAAATAAAATTCAAACTGCAGATCTCTAATCCAGATCAGATCTTAAAGCAAGAGATTCGAACAGATAATAAGTTTTCCTTGGCCGGCGTCCAAATGAAGTTTTCCATGAAAGCCAAAGATGGGCGTTTTACACTAGTCCAGGCAACGGAATCGTCTCTACTCGGGGACTGGATTATCAAAACTCCTTCTTCCAGACATGCTTTTGTTCCGCTAAATGAATATTCTATGATGAGCCTTGCCAAAATGGTCGGAATAGATGTCCCTGAGATTCGCTTGGTAGATATGGCACTCTTACAAAACCTTCCACCATTAAATTTACCCCAAGAGCAATATGCTTTTGCAATCAAAAGATTTGATAGACAGAGTACTGCTGATACTACAGAGCTTATTCACATCGAAGACTTTGCTCAGATCTTCGGTGCATATCCACAGCAGAAATACAGCACCACAAATTATGAGCAGATAGGAAAGATCATTTATCAATTTTCAGATAACAAAATTTTTGATATTCAGCAATTTGCCAGCCGTTTACTCGTCAATATTTTACTCGCCAATGGAGATGCACACTTAAAGAACTGGAGTATGATTTATCACGATAAAACAACGCCAAGATTATCCCCTGCATACGATATATTGATGACAAGTGTATATATTGAAAATGAGCGTCATTTCGCCTTAAATCTTGCCAAAAATAAAGATTGGTATTTAGCTGAGATGAAACACTTTGAACAATGGGCTGAAAAAGTCGGTGTTCCATGGCGTGTTATTGAAAAACAACTTCACGCGATCATGGACAAAGCACGGTCGGTATGGCCAGTGCTATTACTAGACTTACCTATGATTTCTGTTCATAAAGAAAAATTAAGAGAACATTGGAAAAAATTGCATCCAGACTTTCAGATACTTACAGATGATTAGGGTAATCTGAAACCAAACTAAAATTTCTCAAACAAGTTCATCACGTCATTTTCCGTCAGTTTCGCTTCGCCTTCATGATCTGTACTTAGAATAGAGTGTGCCAGTTCTGCTTTATTTTGCTGTAAGGCAAGAATTTTTTCTTCTATGCTTTTATTAGTAATCAGCTTATACACAAATACCGGCTTGTCCTGTCCAATCCGCCATGCACGATCTGAAGCTTGATCTTCAGCAGCAGGGTTCCACCATGGATCATAGTGAATGACCGTATCTGCGGCAGTTAGATTCAGACCAACCCCTCCTGCTTTCAGACTGATTAAAAATACCGGCACTTGTCCAGACTGAAATGCTGTAATGACTTCATCTCGCTTTTTGGTCTTTCCAGTCAGCTTCACATAGCCAATTTCTGCGTGATGGAGCTGTTGTTCAATCAGTTCCAACATTGAGGTAAACTGAGAGAAAATAAGAATTTTTCGTCCCTCTTCCACCATTGGAACAACCATATCCATCAACTGTTCAAGTTTGGCAGAATACGCCTGCCCGGTTTTAACTGAATCCAGTTTCAGCAAGCTAGGATGACAACAGACCTGACGCAGCTTCAGCAAGGCATCTAAAATTTGGATTTGACTACGCTTAAAGCCTTTTTCTGCCACAATTTTCTGAATATTTGCCTGCATCGTGGCGCGAACAGCCTCGTATAGCTTGGATTGCTGCTCATTCATGTCAATATTGACTTCAATCGTGGTTTTTTCAGGCAATTCCTTGGCAACGTCAGTTTTCAAGCGTCGTAAAATAAAGGGTTTAATGCGGTTTACCAACTTTTGCCTTAACTGCTGATCACCGCGCTTTTCAATCGGATGACGGTACTTTTTATTAAAAATTTCTTGTGAATATAAAAATCCTGGCATCAGGAAATAAAATAGTGCCCACAGCTCACCCAAATGATTTTCCATAGGTGTACCGGTTAGACATAGACGATGTCGCGCTGTTAATTGCCGTGCTACCTGTGCAGCTTTGGTACGCGGATTTTTAATATTCTGCGCTTCATCCAGAATGAGTTGATGATATTCATATTGCTTCAGTTGCTCTTCATCTCTCGCCAAGAGCGGGTAGGTGGTTAACACAATGTCATAGTGTGAAATCTGCTCAAAATACTGATGGCGGTCGGGGCCTTGTAGCAGCAGTACCTTGAGCTCAGGGGTAAATTTTTCCGCTTCTTTGAACCAGTTATGCATCAGCGATGTGGGTGCAACAATTAAGGCGGGTCTGTCCTGCAAATGACCAGCCTGCTTTTCCATGAGTAAGTGGGCTAAAGTTTGTGCTGTTTTACCCAAACCCATATCATCCGCCAGAATCCCGCCATGCTGGGTTTCCCTTAAAAACTGTAACCAGCCTAAGCCCTGCTGCTGGTATGGACGCAACTCCCCCTGAAAACCTTGTGGTGTCGGCAGTTGTTGCTGGTAGCCTTGTTTGAATTTCTGTACAAATTGCTGCAGCTGGTCACTGACCTGCCATGTCATCCCAAGATTATGCTGCAATTCTAATAATTGACTCGCATCATAGCGATCAATACTGCGCTCTTCTTGCTGTAAAATACTCTGCAGATGCAACAATACCGGCTTAATATCCCTAGCGGATAGAGCCAAATCAGGTTGATCAACTGCAGTTTTCAGGGTGAAAATTTGACTGTCATTCAGATGACCAAAAATCCGTGGATCAAGTAAATCAGGCTGTTCTTTCACCAAAGCCACAAGTGCATCGAGTAAATCATAGCTATTGCCTACACTGTCCTGAACGGTCGCCCCGATATTGAACCAGTCTTGTTGGCTTTCAGATTCAGTGATGGAAATATTTAAATTTTCAACATATTGCAGCTTAAATGGGCTGTGTTCCAGATGCTCTATCTGCCATCCAATCAATTCAATTTGATTGATGGGCATCAGCTGTTTGATCCAGTCTCCATAGAACGCAAAAACCATAGAATCAAGACGTTGTTTATCCAGTTTTAATTGCTGGTAATAATTAAGATCTTTCACCCACTTCAGTGATTCGACCAACAGCTGTAAACGCTGGATTGACTGTTGTTCCTGAACTAAATCCCGAAGCTGTCGCACCATTTTCCCATGCTGCTCACCAATAAAACTGTCACCTGATGTACCTGCTTTTATTCGCCCACCAGCATAGGAAAATTCAATTTCAGCACAAACAGACTCTTCCCATTTCCAATCAAATTTATCTAAAACACCGAAGCGTAAAATTGGCTGGGGACTTCCCTCAAGGACATCAATATGCTGAATAGACTCGGGCCGAGGCAGATTTTTCACGTCTGAATATTGATGAGTCAGTTTCTCAAACTCTGGCAAGAGCATAGATGGAAGATCAGGCATCTGTAAAAAATGGTACAGAAGATTTGCCGTATATTCACCATATAACTGGCCCACCGTGTTCTGTTGAATATCCACATAACATGGTGGATGGCTCGCGAGAATCTGAATATGTGGATTTGATTTCAAATCGAGTCGAATATCACCATTGACCAATTCAATGTTTAAATGCTCTGTCTGTTTGTTTACACCTTGTTGCCAGATCAGTTCGATGTGATAGCCTTGTTCTGACCATTGAAGTGCAGTATGGCTCTTTTTTTGCCAGTACACATCGCCACTTTGAATAAAAGATTTGAAATGCTCCAATAAAATTCTGGAGATATCAAGATTGCTTTGATAAAAGCGTTCGTCACTGTTTATTTTGGCATAATAATAAATCTGGTTAAATAATTGTCGTTTTTGTTCAGGTAAAGTCAGATGCTTTCTGGTGATATTTTCATATTGGGTATAATAACTTTCCCCCGCAATTGAGCCGTTTTTATTGCGTCTGGCCTTCTGAACATCAACTGTCAATTTCTTTAAGCTGACAGACTGATCTAGCAGGTAAATTAAATAATTGTTTGTTTTGACAGATTGCTCTGGTTCAGTCTGTTGTAAATACCGTTTAAAATCATTCAACCAGCGCTGCGCCTGATCATCCCCCCGTTGGCGTTTTGTGATTCCCTGCGGGGATTGAGAGTCAGCATAACGCTGCTGAAATTCCTGGCGATATTCCTGAAAGAATAACCGCGCTAAAGCAGCAGCATGTTTACAGTTATATCCAACCGGACAAGTGCAGTCGTCATCGATTAAACGGTCTTTTTGGGGATTATAGGTAATTGCGGTATCGTAATAATCTGTTCCTTCAATTTGGGCATACATCGTAACCCCGTCTTTTTCCTCAAAGAACTCAATCGTTTCCCTATCAATGTGTTTAGCATAGCTCAGACTGCGCTGAAGAGTTGCAGTACTAAAGCGAGATAGAAAATTGATCAATGAGGACATAATTACCAGAAACCAAAAATGTTTATACAATTATAACGGACAAAGCTGTCATTTCAGAACAGTACTGCTCGCCAACGTATCAAAAGGAAATAAATCCATGCTCAAAAACTTAATGTTTACTACAATGGATGGGGTGAATATTGGCTTTGGGGTACATTGGTCTCCTCAACCGCAATCACAGGTCGGCCATTAATCGCCTTTGAATACAGTGCAGAAGCGATCAGTAAAGGTTTAGAACTTTCCTCCACATCAAATGGATATCATGGGTGAGGCACTGAATATTCCTCGACAAGCTCTTGTGAAACTTAGTACTCAGGAAGCGAAACTTTGTGTCCAAGAAGTTGATGAAATTATTGGCTCGATTTGTAAGGTTACAATCTGATTCAGCAATATCGCTCATGACCTATTACCTGGACAAATTCAAGCAGAGACTCTCCAACTGATCCAAAATAGGATTGAGCATAATATTCATTTATTGCACTAAATAGCTTTCACAAAGCTTCTATGAAGGGCTTATTCTAACCGTTGTTTTATTACGGCATAAGCTACACCAGTCACCACACTTCCAATCGCAATCGCCAATAAATATTTTAATGGATAATTCATCGCATTCGGAATGATCAGTACCATTACACCGCCATGAGGAGTGACTAGTTCACATTTAAATAATGCAACCAAAGCCCCAGTTACAGCACCACCTGCGATCGCACATGGAAGCACTCGAATCGGGTCTTTGGCAGCAAACGGAATAGCCCCTTCCGAAATGAAACATAGGCCCAGAATTACAGCAGCCTTCCCTGCATCTTGCTCAGGTTTGGCAAATTTATGCTTTGCTAGAAAAGTTGCAATTGCCATACCCAATGGCGGTACCATACCCGCAGCCATGGTAATCGCCATCGGTCCGTATGTTTGTGACGTAAGTAAGCCCACCGTAAAGGCATAAGCCGCTTTGTTTATTGGGCCCCCAACATCAATATACATCATACTCCCAAGGATAACCCCCATGATCATGGCATTGGTCGTCCCCATATTGGCAAGGAAGTGTGTGAGTAATTCAAACAATTGTGCAACAGGCTGTCCAACCACATAAATCATGATTAAACCAACAGCTAAACTGGCCAATAGTGGAATAATCAATATTGGTTTTAATGCTTCTAGGCTACTCGGGAGTTTAAGCTGTTTCGATAAAAATAACGCAATATAACCTGCAATAAAACCTGCAACTAATCCACCGAGAAAGCCTGCCTCTAATTGTGTGGCAAGTAAACCGCCAATCAAACCTGGAGTTAAACCCGGACGATCCGCAATAGAATAAGCAATGTAACCTGCCAGCATAGGTACCATAAGAGTAAATGCTGCAGCATTTATTTGCTTTAAGGATGCGGCAAAGCTTCCTTCAACAGGATTGAGGCCAAACATAAACGAGATGGCAATGATCAAACCGCCCGCCACCACCATCGGCAGCATGAAAGACACCCCTGTTAAAAGGTGTTTATAAATTCCTGTTTTTTCTTTGTTTTCATTTCCTGTCTTAGTGGCTATTTGCTTACCCGTTTCAAGCACTTTGGCCTCAGCAATTGTATTTGCAAAAGTCTTATCCGTTTGCTTAAGGGCAAATCCTGTACTGCAGCGATATACACGTTTGCCTACAAAGCGATCTGTATTGACCTCAATATCCGTTGCTAAGATCACCACATCTGCTTTGGCAATACTTTCTGCCGATAAAATATTTTTAGCCCCAACCGATCCTTGGGTTTCAACATCAATCTGATAACCGTGCTTTACTGCACCTTGTTGTAAGGCTTCGGCCGCCATAAACGTATGCGCAACACCAGTTGGACATGCTGTAATGGCGACAAACCGTGTAACCCCTACATTTCAGTAAGTTTATTTCGCTACGGTTTGGACTATGTTCAAATGGCTATTCTACGTTTGATTGGTTTTGGAAAAAAAGAAGAATTTAAGAAAGTGCTAGCAATTTTAAGAAAGAAAAAGCCTGATAGGACAAGGATCCTATGAAATTTGTCGTGTACAGAGATCTGTGTTATAGCGTTTTAAAACATCAGACTGCCTATCAAAGAGATTATTTATTAGCCGAATAATCTCAAAACCTGATTGACTACCAAGACGGTATCTCAGGTCGCTGACTTCACATATATTAAAACTCATTCAGATTGGGTCTAAACCACATTTATTATTGATGTTTTTTCATGTGCAATTGTTGGCTGGAAAGTATCAACACGTAAGAATACAGATATGGTGCTTGATGCGCTGAGTTATGTATCGTCTTTTGAGCTTGAAGCAATGTACGATTATAAGATTAACCCGTTAGGTCAGGTGGCCTAACTTAAATAAAAAAGTCTCCGACAAACCCGGTACGGTTCAGTTTTTGCATAGACCCAAGTGTTAAATCATCATTACGATTCTTGCGTACCACACCATGGACACGTGAAAAAGTAGAAAGCTTATATTTGTACGTCTTACGCCAAAAGGCCAAACAGAAACCGTAGCCTCAGGCAACACCCCTCTCATCATAAAATTATACCAGTCAGTAAAACACTCTTAGATTAAGCATATGAATGTTGGTTATTATTGTTGATTATCACAATAAATTAGTGACCAAAAATCAAAGTACCCTACCCCACCTTAAATTACGTCACACAAAATTAAAACTCTATATAACTGTTATATATAGAGTTTATTAACATACCAATTATGTAATTTAGTGTATTTTATGTCGGTGACTCTTGCCAAGGTTGGGGTCGCGAGTTCGAGTCTCGTTTCCCGCTCCAGATTCAAAAAGCCCTGATCGAAAGATTGGGGCTTTTTTTATTGTCGTTCTCAATGACTAAATATTCTGACTAATCCTGCTTTTTTCTCAAATTAAAAAAATTTTCTTTAAATCTTGAATCTCTAGAACTCTGGTTCGATTTATCTTTTTAGGGAACTCCTGCTAAAAGGATTGCACTTCATACAGGTTTAAGCATCTAATTCATCCAAGCAATTAATGATAAAAAACCATAAAAAAAGCCCATTTGAGGGGAAATGGGCTTTTGTAAACATCAATATTAACGCTCTAATATGACAATCTGGTTAAATTTCATATCTATAGATTAAAATTTTTTGAGATCTCATTAGATTCCTAATAGCTGCTTACACCACGGAATTGAAATATCCCGAGTTAAAGGGGCTAAAGGCAGGTCTGGATGATTAAGATCAACCCATTGCATTTCCGCAAGTTCAGCCTGAACCTGAGGCTGACTTTTTAATTTAACCTGATACAAATAACTGACCAGCGAATGATTCAATTCGTTCGCAGCCACGGTTTCATATTTACCAATATAAGACAGTATTTCCATCTCACAGCCTGTTTCTTCCAGAACTTCTCTAGAGAGTGCCGCTTCAGGCAGTTCATTGGGTTCCAGCTTTCCACCCACATGCATAAAGAAATCGGTATCTTTTTTACGAACCAACAAAATCTGATTCTGTTCATTCAGAATGATAGCCGCAGCAATCGTAATCACTTTATTACTCATACCGATTCTACTACCTTTACGCTTTTATTCCATTTCGGTTCAGGCGCATGATAATGCTCCAAAGCATCCAAAACTTCCTCAATTGAACTTGAGGAAATCAAGGCATCGGTAAAACGTGACTGGGTAAATCCAGCCTCAGTCGTTTTCATCAAGAAATTCAGCAATTCATCATAAAATCCATGGATATTTAAAAATGCACAAGGCTTCTGATGAAGGCCCAACTGCCCCCAGGTCAACTGCTCAAAAATTTCTTCTAAAGTCCCCACCCCGCCCGGCAAAGCAATAAATGCATCCGCCAGATCAGACATTTTTGTTTTACGTTCATGCATATTTTTCACCACATGCAGCTCTGTTAACAGCGGATGGGCCAATTCTGCATCGACCAGATTTTGTGGAATTACTCCAATGACTGTTCCACCAGCATGTAATGCACTATCAGCCACAACACCCATCAGTCCAGCTCGGCCGCCACCATAAACCAGCGTGATTCCCCGTTTCGCAATAGACTCACCCAAAGCTTGCGCCTGTTCTTTAAAATTTTCGCTATTCCCCATAGCTGAACCACAAAAGACTGCAATAGATTTCATTTTTTATCCCCTCATCGATCAACATATTCTAACTGCATTAAAATAAAAAAATTGTCTTAAAAACAAGCAAAATAGCCATAATCGGCTAATTTATCGAAGCGCATGATTCAGAATAAATTCTCAATTCTACAGAAAAATACGGATAATTTTCAGTCAGACTTGTACGCATTGACTTACATCGATTCCGGTTCTTTACGGCTATCCCGAATAGTGGAATTTTCCTATGATACTTACATCAGGAACAGGAAGTTCCATATAACAATGACAATAGATAAGCACAAGGATTGTAAGGTACGACAGGAGTTATACCGAGCTAACCAATACGAAAAACCCCGGCAGGATGCCGGGGTTTTTTATTAATTTTTATTTAGTCAATCAGGCTGCCAATGACCTGAAATTTTATATTTGACTATTCTCTGAATGGTACTACTGATCTCGAATGGGTCAGACAGCAGGATTTGACAAATGCAAGCCAATCCACAAGGATAAGTGAATAAAAATAATCATGAGTAGAACAATATGTCCCATCCGCTTTCCAGCCTTGAATATCAACCTGATATTCTAGGTGAAGGTTATGAACAGGCCACTTTAGAATTCCCGCCAGATACTGAAGGTACAGTAGTTGCCACACTGATCCGCAAAAAGGCAGACCAGCCCACCCCTAAAGCTGTCCTTTATATTCACGGCTTTATTGATTATTTTTTCCAGACTGAAATGGCAGAGCGTTTTAATCAGCAAGGTTTTGATTTTTATGCACTGGATTTACGTAAATACGGCCGATCCTATCTGTCCCATCAGAAACTTTATAATGTCTATCATCTTTCAGAATATGATGCAGAAATCAGCCAGGCTCTTGAAATTATTGGACAGGAAGGCCATGACACGGTTTTACTCAGTGGCCATTCTACCGGCGGATTAATTACTACTTTGTATGCAGCACATCATCCAGATCATCCCTTAATTAAAGGCTTATGGCTCAATAGTCCTTTTTATGACTTTAATATGACGCCTTTTGAGAAAAAGTTTCTGGTGCCTCAATTAAGCCGTCTGGGAAAACGTTTTCCGGAAATGCTATTTCCTAGCCGCTTAAATCGTCATTATGTGCCTAGTCTGCATATTAGCTATCAGGGGGAATGGCATTTTGATCTGGAATGGAAAAAACCTAGCTATCACTGGGTGCGTCTGAGTTTTGTACATGCCATTCACGAAGCACAAAAAGAAATTCATCAGGGTGTACGTTTAAGTATTCCGACTTTGCTGATGCATGCCCACAAAACCACTTATCCCCTACGTTTTAATCGTAATACTCAAACCAGTGATGTGATTCTTCAGGTACGCGACATGATTGAACATGCGCAGAAAATCCAGGGCGATGTGAAACTCTGTTCGATTCAAAATGGGATACATGATCTGGTTCTTTCAGAAAAACCGGTCCGTGAGCAGGTCTATCAGCAGCTATTTCAATGGCTGGAAAATAAAGCCCTATAAGCCAGATGAATAAGATAGGTAGCAAGCTCTGCCTGTCTTATTTTTCAATAATTTTATTTATCTATTTCGCTTGGATATGAAATAAAAATATCAAGCTGATCAGTAATGCTTTTCACATACTAAAATCATGTCATTATAAAAATAAAATATTGAAATTTATAAAAATAATAAATTCCATTTTTATCCAAATGTTGCCTTTTGTAGCAAGCTTGTAAGTATTTATCCTGCGATTTTTTTCCCTCTCTATAGTAGAGCTGAGATGTTGAATCTGAGGGCTTTTGCAGAGCAGAAGTGGTTCGGCATTTATCAATAATAATCATATCAAGGAATAGAATTATGCGTTATGCAGATCCCAATACTGACGGTTCAAAAGTGCAATTTAAATCCCAATACGAAAACTTTATTGGCGGGAAATGGGTTCCACCCGTCAAAGGTGAATATTTTGATAATGTCTCGCCCGTAGATGGTAAAGCCTTTACCAAAGTTCCGCGCTCATCAGTGGAAGATATTGAACTGGCGCTGGATGCGGCTCATGCCGCCAAACAGCAATGGAATAACAGCTCCCCTACTACCCGTTCCAATATTTTATTAAAAATTGCCGACCGACTTGAAGAAAATCTTGAGTTACTAGCAGTTGCAGAGACTTGGGATAATGGCAAGCCGATCCGAGAAACCCTGGCAGCCGATATTCCTTTAGCCATTGACCATTTCCGCTATTTTGCCGGCTGCATTCGCGCCCAGGAAGGCGGAATTTCTGAAATTGATGAAGATACCATTGCCTACCATTTTCATGAGCCATTGGGCGTGGTCGGGCAGATCATTCCCTGGAACTTCCCGATTCTGATGGCTGCCTGGAAACTGGCACCTGCCCTTGCAGCCGGAAACTGTATTGTGCTGAAACCCGCTGAACAGACACCGGTGAGTATTTTGGTGCTGGTCGAACTGATTCAGGACCTGTTACCTGAAGGGGTGTTAAATATCGTAAATGGCTACGGCGTTGAAGTCGGCCGTCCACTGGCGACTAATCCACGCATTGCCAAGATTGCCTTTACCGGTTCTACCGCTGTGGGTCAGCTGATCATGCAATATGCCACCGAGAATATTATTCCAGTGACGCTGGAACTTGGAGGTAAATCTCCGAACCTGTTCTTTGCTGACATCATGGATCAGAAAGATGATTTCCTGGAAAAAGCCCTGGAAGGCTTTACCATGTTTGCTTTAAACCAAGGTGAAATCTGTACCTGTCCATCACGCGCCCTGATTCAAGAAAGTATTGCCGACCAATTCCTGGAACTTGCAGTAGAGCGAGTGAAAAAGATCAAGACTGGTCATCCCCTGGATACCGAGACCATGATCGGGGCTCAGGCTTCACAGGAACAGCAGGACAAGATTCTCGGCTGTATTGCAACTGGCCGTGAAGAAGGTGCAGAAATCTTGTTAGGCGGCAATGAACGTCAGGAAGTGGGACAAGGTTTTTATATCGAGCCAACGATTTTTAAAGGTTCCAATGACATGCGCACCTTTCAGGAAGAAATTTTTGGACCGGTATTGGCAGTGACGACTTTTAAAGACTTCGATGAAGCCATCAAAATTGCCAATGATACGATTTATGGACTCGGTGCCGGTGTCTGGTCACGTTCAGCACATACCTCTTACCGCGCTGGTCGCGCGATTCAGGCTGGTCGGGTCTGGACCAACTGCTATCACATCTACCCGGCTCATGCAGCCTTTGGGGGATATAAAAAATCCGGGATTGGCCGCGAAAACCATCGCATGATGCTGGATCATTATCAGCAAACTAAAAACCTGTTAGTGAGTTATTCAACCAAACCAGCAGGCTTCTTCTAAACTGATCTAAATTCGGGTGGACTTCGGTCCGCCTGATTCATTCATTATTTCAAACAGAATTTTAAACTGATTGGTAAAAATTTATAAAGAGAGTCATGAGGATATATTTGTATTTTTAAGGGCTGTATTAAACGAATAAATAAAACTGCATAAAAAATAAGAGATTATTTATAATTATGTTGATTTTAAATAAGTTTGTCATTTTTTATGCTTTCTGATCGTTTAAAAATCCAGCATAAAGCCTGTGCTTTCATTTAAAGTCGACTTTTCATGCTACGCAAGACTGTGTATAACAATGAACCTCTGAGGGAAAGCAATAAGCATAGGCAAAATTGCTTAAAAAGCGTTAGACTATGCAGTAATAATGTCATGATTCGGTCTGGTATAGATCAAAAAAGAAGGTGAAGGTTGATGCCGCTCAATACAGTTGAAGAGCTTGTAGCAGATATCCGTGCAGGAAAAATGGTTATCCTGATGGATGACGAAGACCGTGAGAATGAAGGCGATCTGGTGATTGCTGCGACCCACGTGCGTCCTGAAGACATCAACTTTATGATCACCCATGCGCGTGGTCTGGTTTGCCTGACTTTAAGCAAAGAGCGTTGCCAGCAGTTAAATCTACCCTTGATGGTGGATGCCAACGGCGCTCAGCACGGAACCAACTTCACCCTTTCAATTGAAGCAGCCAACGGCATTACTACTGGTATTTCTGCAGCTGAACGTGCGCACACCATTCAAACTGCGGTGGCTGCACATGCCAAACCAAGTGACATCGTACAACCTGGTCATATCTTCCCATTGATGGCACAGCCAGGTGGCGTATTGCACCGTGCTGGTCATACCGAAGCCGGTTGTGACTTGTCTCGTCTTGCGGGTCTTGAGCCAGCTTCTGTGATCTGCGAGATCATTAAAGAAGACGGCACCATGGCACGTCGTCCAGATCTAGAAATTTTCGCAGAAAAGCATGGTCTGAAAATTGGTACCATTGCTGATCTGATTCATTATCGCATGACCAATGAGCAGACGGTTGAACGTTTAGATCAGCAAACAATTGATACCGAATACGGTACCTTTGATCTCTATCGTTACCGTGAAATCGGCAACCCGGACATTCATTTAGCACTGGTGAAAGGCCAGCCTAAAGATGGCGTGACGACTGTACGTGTGCATGGCTTTAATCCGACGCGTGATCTATTAAAGCTGAACAAGCAAGATGGTGAACCGGCCTGGAATCTGGACCGTGCCTTAAAAGAAATTTCAAACAGTGATCGTGGTGTCCTAGTCTGGATTGGCCAACGCCATTTACAAGACTTAGGCCCTGCCCTAGATGCACTTACCACACCCAAAAATGTAAAATCCAATGCTGCACTTTCCCAGCAGTATCAGACCATTGGTGTCGGCGCACAAATTTTACGTGACCTCGGCGTGGAAAAAATGAAGCTGCTTAGCTCTCCATTACGTTTCAATGCCCTGTCCGGCTTTAACTTAGAAGTGGTGGAATACATCACCGCACAACAAACATCAGAGAAATAATCGAGGTTCCTATGGCAGTTCGCCGTATTGAAGGTATGTTGCATCTCGCGAACGAAGACCGTTATGCGATTTTAGTTGGTCGTTTTAATAGCTTTGTTGTTGAACATCTGTTAGAAGGTGCCATTGATACATTGAAACGCCATGGCGTATCAGAGGATAATATCACTGTTGTTCATGCACCTGGTGCCTGGGAACTTCCTGTGGTTGCGAAAAAACTGGCAGCTTCAGATCGTTTCGATGCCATCATCGCACTGGGCGCTGTGATTCGTGGCAGCACGCCTCACTTCGATTTTGTAGCTGGTGAATGTGCCAAAGGTCTGGGCGTAGTTGGCTTGGACACTGGCTTACCAGTGATTAATGGTGTATTGACTACGGATAGTATCGAACAGGCGATTGAACGCTCGGGTACAAAAGCAGGTAATAAAGGTAGTGAAGCTGCCTTGACTGCTATTGAAATGGTTAACTTGTTAAAGGCTATTTAACGCTATGTCGCAAACACTTCAAGCAACTTATGCAGCAAAACGTAAAGCACGTCGCTTTGCTGTACAAGGAATTTATGAATGGCAGATGAGCCACAATCCGGTGCATGAGATTGAAGCACGTACTCGTGTGGACAATGCCATGCACAAAGTGGATCTCAGCTATTATCATGAATTGTTGACTCAAGTGGTTGCCAATCATGAAGCATTGGATGCTTTGCTTATCCCTGTGCTGGATCGTGAACTTTCCGCACTTGATGGTGTAGAACTCGCTACACTTCGCCTAGGCGCCTATGAACTCAAAGAACATCTTGAGATTCCATACCGCGTGGTTCTGGATGAAGCAATTGAGTTAGCTAAACACTTTGGCGGTGCAGACAGCCATAAATACATCAATGGTGTATTGGACCGTTTAGCAACAACTTTACGTGCAGCAGAAAAACAGCAAGCCAACTAATCTAGTCGAATTGTTGTATGGCTGAGTTTTCGATTATCGATACCTATTTTAATCGTCAGAATAAAAATTCTGTCGATTTGGGTGTTGGCGATGACTCAGCCTTGCTCACCCCTCCTCCACAGCAACAACTGGTCATCTGTGCCGACACCCTCGTTGCTGGACGTCATTTTCCTTTAGACACCGATCCTCATGCGATTGGCTGGAAATCTGTCGCTGTTAATCTTTCTGATATTGCAGCCATGGGCGCGACCCCGCATAGCATTTTACTTGCCTTGAGCCTACCCCAAATTGATCATGACTGGCTAAAAGCTTTTAGTCAGGGTCTCTATGATTGCTGCGATCAATTTGGTGTGAGCTTAATCGGTGGTGATACCACCCAAAGCCCTCATTTGACCTTATCTGTGACTGCCCTTGGTTGGGTAGATACAGGACAAGCTGTGCCACGTTCAGGTGCCAAGCCTGGTGATCTGATTTGTGTATCCGGTACAGTGGGTGATGCTGCTTTTGCTTTAAATCATCTTGGTCATCCATTACAGAAACGTTTGGATTATCCAACCCCACGCTGTCAGTTGGGTACTGCCTTAAAAGGCCTAGCCAACAGTATGATTGATGTCTCGGATGGCCTCGCACAGGATCTGGGACATATTCTTAAGGCATCAGGTATAGGTGCAAAGCTAGCGCTTGAAAAATTGCCGCTCAGTCCTGCCCTGCAGGCATTAAATGATGAACAGCGTTGGCAATACGCACTCGCGGGTGGTGATGACTACGAATTATGCTTTACAATAAGCCCGCAAAACTATGAAAAATTATTGCAAAAACAGCTGGATGTTTCGATTAGTATAATTGGCTCCATTCAGCAGCAACACGGTTTAACTTTTGAAAAAAATGGCGTAGATCATTCACTTCAATTTAACGGGTACCAACATTTTGCATAAACCTGCGATCAATTTTAAAAGCATGTCATGGATCAACCGGCTCATTGTCTTTAGTGGGGTAGGATTTGGTTCTGGTCTGGCGCCTAAAGCGCCCGGAACTTTTGGTTCAGCTTTTGCACTTTTATTTGTACCCATCTGGCTCTACTTAGGTTTTGTAAATAGTCTTTTTGCCATTGTCATCATGTCCCTGGTTGGCATATATATCTGTGGCCAAACTGCCAAAGTCATGGGTGTGCATGATGATGGACGTATTGTCTGGGATGAGTTTGCAGGACAATCCATCACCTTTTTGCCACTGATCTATTTAGGTCAGATGAACTGGTTATGGCTACTCATTGGCTTTGCCCTGTTCCGATTATTTGATGTCTGGAAACCTTGGCCGATTCGAGTCATTGACCGTCAGGTTGGGGGTGGTTTTGGCATCATGCTGGATGACATTATCGCTGGCCTCTGGGCAGCACTTTGTATTTGGATTTATTTTTACTTTACGATGGCTTAAGCCATATCTAGGATTAGAACATGTCTACGACTGTGATTATTCTTGCTGCAGGTAAAGGAACCCGTATGCGTTCCAACTTACCGAAAGTATTACAACCGCTTGCAGGACGACCTTTACTCGGCCATGTGGTCGACACAGCAAAAAAACTCAATGCAGACAATATTATTACCATTTATGGTCATGGCGGTGAGCAGGTTCAGTCCGCATTTGCAGACCAGGATATCCAGTGGGTAGAACAGGCCGAACAGCTTGGTACCGGTCATGCCGTACAAATGACACTACCTGTTTTGCCTAAAGATGGTATTTCACTAATCCTGTCGGGTGATGTCCCTTGTATTAGCCAGCAGACGCTTCAGAATCTGCTCGATGCTACTCAAGAGCAAGGCATTGGCCTAGTAACATTAACGCTTGCAGATGCCAGTGGTTATGGTCGTATTGTACGTAAAGATGGTCAGATTCAAGCCATTGTTGAACATAAAGATGCTTCTGAAGAACAGCGCCAAATTAAAGAAATTAATACCGGTATTTATGCGGTCAGCAATACCAAGTTACATGAATGGCTACCAAAATTGTCTAATGATAATGCCCAAGGTGAATATTACCTGACTGATATCGTGGCAATGGCACTAGCAGATGGTATGAGTGTTGCATCTGTAGAACCTGAGCTAGCTTTTGAAGTGGAAGGCGTCAATGACCGTGTGCAACTGGCTGCTTTAGAGCGTCAGTTCCAAGCTTATCAAGCTAAACAGCTGATGCAGCAAGGTGTACATCTGATTGACCCAAGCCGTTTTGACTTACGTGGTCAACTCACTGTTGGTAAAGATGTGCGTATCGATATCAATGTCATTATCGAAGGTGATTGCGAACTCGGTGATAATGTTGAAATCGGTGCAGGCTGCGTAATTAAAAATACCAAGATTGCTGCGGGCACTAAAGTTCAGCCATATAGCATCTTTGATCATGCAATTGTGGGTGAACAAGCACAGATTGGACCATTTGCACGCTTGCGTCCAGGGGCAAAACTGGCAGCTGAAGTCCATATTGGCAACTTTGTTGAAGTCAAAAACTCAAGTATTGGTCTAGGTTCCAAAGCGAATCATTTCACTTACTTAGGTGATGCTGAAGTCGGTAGCGGTTCCAATATTGGTGCAGGGACGATTACCTGCAACTATGACGGCGCTAACAAATTTAAGACTATCATTGGGGATCATGCTTTTATTGGTTCTAACAGCTCTCTGGTTGCACCGGTCCAGATCGGTAATGGCGCGACAGTGGGAGCGGGTTCAACGATTACCCGTGATGTGGCAGAGAACAGTTTAGCGGTAGAACGTTCTAAGCAATTTGCCAAAGAAAACTATCATCGTCCGCAAAAAATCAAGAAATAAGAGGAAGTTAGTATGTGTGGTATCGTCGGTGGCATCGCGGAACGTAATATCAGCAATATCTTAATTGAAGGCCTAAAACGTCTTGAATACCGTGGTTATGACTCTGCGGGTCTGGCCTTAATCAATAATAGCCAGGTGCTCCGTGAACGTCGTGTGGGTAAAGTCGCGAACCTTGAACAAGCTGTAAATGAATCACAGATTAATGGTTCATTAGGCATCGCTCATACACGCTGGGCAACTCATGGTAAACCGACTGAAAACAATGCTCATCCCCATATTTCGGGTAATGTTGCTGTGGTTCATAACGGTATCATTGAAAACTACCAGGAGCTGAAAGATGATCTTGAAGCTTTAGGCTATGTATTCACTTCACAAACTGATACTGAAGTGGTTGCCCATCTGGTCAACGATGCACTGAAATCTACCCCTAGCCTGCTTGAAGCAGTACGTCAGGTCGTACCACAGCTGAAAGGTGCTTATGCGCTCGGGATCGTACATACAGATCATCCAGATGAACTGATTACCGTACGTGAAGGTTCACCACTGGTCATCGGTGTCGGTATTGGCGAGAACTTTATCAGTTCTGACCAATTGGCTTTATTACCGATCACGAATCGCTTTATCTATCTGGAAGAAGGTGATATTGCACGTCTGACCCGTACTACCATTGAGGTATTTGTGGATGGTCAACTGGTAGATCGCCCAGTCAAAGAACTGGATGCCACCGTGAGCAATGCCTCTAAGGGTGAATATAAGCACTATATGCTCAAAGAAATCTATGAGCAGCCTGAAGCGCTAAAACAGACTATTTCACAAGCCTTGAATGGCAATACCTTGCGTGAAGATTTTCTGGTAAATGCTGAACAGGATTTTTCAACAATCCAGCAAATCCAGATTATTGCCTGTGGTACCAGTTACCATGCCGGCATGATTGCCAAATACTGGTTTGAACAGCTGATTGATCTGCCTTGTCAGGTCGAGATTGCCAGTGAATTCCGCTACCGTACGCCAGTGATTGTCAATAATACACTCTATGTGTGTATTTCTCAGTCAGGTGAAACAGCCGATACCTTAGCTGCTCTGCGTGATACCCAAAAACGTGCTACATCAAAAGGTGTAAATATTACGACGATGACGATTTGTAATGTTGCAACTTCTTCAATGGTACGTGAAACAGATTACAGCCTGCTGACTTTAGCGGGTCCTGAAATTGGTGTGGCTTCGACCAAAGCCTTTACCACCCAGCTCGCAGCTTTGATGTTACTGGTACTGAAAATCGGTACAGTGAAAAATGCCATTTCAGCTGAACAGATGACTGAGATCACGACTGGACTATGGCATATGCCTAAGGTACTGCTAGATACTTTAAGTCATGATGATGAAATTCTGCGTCTCTCTGAACTCTTTGTAGAGAAACAGCATTGTTTGTTCCTAGGCCGTGGTACACACTTCCCGATCGCACTGGAAGGTGCACTAAAGTTGAAAGAAATTTCTTATATTCATGCAGAAGGTTATGCGGCGGGTGAGCTGAAGCACGGTCCATTGGCTTTAGTAGATAATGATATGCCAGTAGTAATTCTGGCACCGCAAGATGACATGCTGGATAAACTGAAATCCAATATGGAAGAAGTTCAGGCACGTGGTGGTGAATTATTTGTCTTCGCTGATGAAAATAGTGGCATTAAAGCCAAAGAGCGCCAGCATGTCGTGCATATTCCTGAAGTAAACGCTGTTTTAGCGCCAATTGTTTATTGTATTCCAGTACAGCTACTGTCTTACCATGTGGCAGTCCTGCGTGGTACTGATGTTGACCAGCCACGTAATCTGGCAAAATCAGTAACAGTTGAATAATTCATAAAATTAGCCTGTTATATGAGGATATTGACTACTCTCATATAACAGGTTAACTATATATTTCTTAAATTCTGAATAAATATTTTAATCTTTAATATCCATATAGAATTTGATTTAAATGAATTCTTAACTGCCCTATTTAAAGGGACTTCAATAAATTTATTTACATAGTATCCAATAAAAATACAGATCACATATAAAAATAAAGCAAAATTAAGATTCTGAAAAAAGTAATAGCTTATATATAACTTTGTTCCTATAACCAGTATGAATGGGTGACTCAGATAAATAGAATAAGACGTGTTCCCTAATCTATCTAAAATATTTACAAATTTATGATAGTGGTTTTTAAAAAAGCTTTCCAGACCAATCACACCAACCACACATAAAAAGGCTGGCACTCCTCTGTCCAAAGCACGACCAAATCCAGTTTCAAACACATTAAATATATTCTGAAAGAAAATAAATGCAGTTCCCAATAGAATCAGAATAATATTCAGCATAAAGTTTAAATTGCATTCTATATAAATGAGATATGCACAAATACCCAAGGCATACTCTAAAAGAATCACATTAAAAAAGAATACTTTATCTAAATTTAATACCAATATTCCTACAGCAGGTAAAAAAGTCAATACTGCTATTAATGCAATATAATTTATCTTATTTCTAAAAAAATAGAGAGATAAAGCAAAAATGATATAGAAATAAAAATCATAGCTTAGGGTCCAGCCATTTTGAACAAGGAACTTATGCTCCCCTGGAATTAATAAATAAGAAGCTATAATATTGGTATATCCACCACTCATATTAACGAGTTCAGGGTTATATAAAAAAATACAAAGAGCCACAGTGGTAAAGAACCAATACAGAGGCAATATTCTTTGCATACGGCCTTTTAAAAATTTTATAGGGGTTATATTCTTTTTAGCTGTCGTTAAACAGATAATAAACCCGGACATTACGAAGAAAATATCAACACCTGGCCCTCTAAATCGATACCATTCTAAGGACAGGATATTATACTGATGAACTTTATTTTCTATATGACTGAGCAAGACAAAACTTGCAGCAATAAATCTCAATATATTAATTGAATATAATTTATTATTAGACATATTTTTCGTCCTTATAATTTTTCTAATACAATACTTTATTTTTCAAATGAAACATTATTTTAATATTATGTAACCAGCTGAATGGTAAAAATCTTTATTTGGGTTAGAATATATTTTTCAATTGTACTCTTAAATAATAAATTATGAAAAAACTTTCTTGTTTCAAAGCTTATGATATTCGCGGCAAGTTAGGTATCGAATTAAATGAAGATATCGCCTACCGCATTGGTCGTGCCTATGGACAGATTTATCAACCCAAAACCGTTGTAGTTGGCTGTGATGTACGCCTTAGCAGTGAAGACTTAAAACAGGCGACCATTCGTGGTTTAAATGATGCAGGTGTCGATGTCCTCGATTTGGGTATGACCGGCACTGAAGAAGTTTACTTTGGTGCATTTCATCTGGATGTTCAGGGTGGCATTGAAATTACTGCCAGTCATAATCCGATGGATTATAACGGAATGAAACTGGTCCGTGAAAATGCTCGTCCAATTAGCGCAGATACCGGCCTTAAAGATATTCAGGCACTGGCTGAAAATAATGAATTCGCTGAAGTTACAAGTAAGGGTACGACAGAAAAATATAATATCCTGCCTGAATTTGTCGAGCACCTGATGAGTTATATTGATCCAGCAAAAATCCGACCAATGAAGCTGGTGGTGAATGCAGGTAATGGTGCAGCGGGTCACGTGATTGATGCAATTGAGATTAAATTTAAAGAACTCAATATTCCAGTCGAATTTATTAAGATTCATCATGAGGCGGATGGTAATTTCCCGAATGGTATTCCTAACCCGATTCTGATTGAAAATCGTGCCAGTACACGTGATGCGGTGATTCAACATTCAGCTGACATGGGTATTGCTTGGGACGGCGATTTTGACCGTTGCTTCCTGTTTGATGAAAAAGGGCAGTTTATTGAAGGCTATTATATTGTCGGTCTACTGGCACAGGCCTTCTTGCTAAAACAGGCTGGCGAAAAAATCGTGCATGATCCACGTCTGGTCTGGAATACTTTTGATGTTGTCGAACAATATCGAGGAACAGCAATTCAATCTAAATCAGGACATGCTTTTATCAAGGATGTCATGCGTGAGCACAACGCAGCCTATGGTGGTGAAATGAGTGCTCATCACTATTTCCGTGATTTTGCTTATTGTGATAGTGGCATGATTCCATGGCTGCTTGCCATCGCGGTTTTATCTGAAACCGGAAAATCACTATCTTCCCTAGTTGAAGAGATGATTGCCAAATTTCCTTGTTCGGGTGAAATCAACTTTAAAGTCGCAGATACTCAGGCGACGATCCAAAAAATCTTTGATCATTATGCCGACCAGCAACCAGAAATCGATCAGACAGATGGCGTTAGCCTGAACTTTGGGGCGTGGCGCTTTAATGTTCGTGCTTCCAATACTGAACCTTTACTACGCTTAAATATTGAAAGCCGTCGTGACCAGAACCCTCGTCCAATGCAGGCTTATGTAGATGAGCTCACCCAGTTAATTCAGGGATAATTTTAACTATTAGAAAAATCTTAAAAAGTCCCTTCAGATTAGACGAACTGTCCATTTTGAAGGGGGCTTTTTATTATGAATATTGAAAATATTGTTTGAGCAGATCTATATCGATATTTGCCTTCACTTTTCTGGCAAATAACATGCCTGATTGTTTCATCTTATCAAAATCAGACTCATCTAAAATTTTGGGATAATCTGGTCCTGACATCCAGTCGATATATCTTAATCCCCCTTCAGACACTTGTTCCTCATCTTCTGGATGGTAAATTCTTTCCTGAAAATATGAATTCTGAATAATGGTGTGAAAATATACTTCATCGGCACACAGTGATTTTCTAAAGGCCAAATCATAGTCTTTATTATTTTTTATAAAGTCTAAAATATATTGAACCGCCTGATAGCTTAATATAAACCATAAAGATCCTTTATATAGTTTTGGCAACCCTTCTATATTTTGAGTATAGAAACCAAGTCTATGTAAAAGAATAATTAGTTTGCATTTAATTTTCTCTGAAATTGATTTTTCTTTAATAAAAAAGAAATCTGGGTATAAATATTTAATCCGGCTTCTCGGATTTGCTTGAAGTTCATAACCGATATATTCCTGATTACTGCTTAAAAGATATTTTTCTATGCTTTCAATAGGCATTAATGGAATATCATCACCGGACAATAAAGAAAAATACTTATATTCAAATTGACTGGCATAATTTAAAAGTTTTAGAGTGGCCTCAATTTGAGTATAACCACCCCAATGCACATCCACTCTTTCTATCAAAAATTCTATTTGTGAGCTGCTTGGTAGCGATTTTTTTATATGATCAAGATCTGATTTTCTATCTACATGAATTAAAATTTTACTATGAGGACTTTTAATCAGCTCATTTACAAGATAAACAAGTGGATTAGTTAATTGATGACACATAATCCCATAAATAAAATTCATATTTTATTATCCATATCCATGGGGATTCTGCTTTTGCCATTTCCAGCTATCAGCTAGCATATCCTCCAAACCATACTGTGGTGCCCATCCTAATTCTTCTATTGCACGTTTATTATCTGCAAATGAAGTTGCCACATCACCTTCACGACGCGATACAAATTCAAATGCAATATTTATTCCATTTACTTGTTCAAAAGTATTTTTAACTTGAAGAACTGAACTTCCATTCCCTGTGCCAATATTCCAAGCTCTACATCCTTGAGATGTTAGTCGATTGTTTAATGCACATAAATGTGCATTAGCTAAATCAACCACATGAATATAATCACGTACTCCAGTCCCATCTACTGTGTTATAGTCATTACCAAAAATAGATAGTTTTTCACGACGACCTACAGCGACTTGAGTCACATAAGGCATTAGATTATTTGGAATCCCTCGTGGATCTTCTCCGATCTGGCCACTTTTATGTGCACCTACCGGATTAAAATAGCGCAATAAGGCAATTGACCAACGTGTGTCTGCAATTGCTAGTTTTTCTAGAATCTGTTCTACAATTAATTTAGTATACCCATAATTATTACTTGGCATACCTGTTGGCATTTCTTCATTTAACGGAGAAATATTGGCTTCGTCATAGACAGTTGCAGACGAGCTAAATACCAGTTTAAAAACCTGAGCTCGCTCCATCGCTTGCACCAGGCTAATTGAACCAGCAATATTATTATCAAAATAAGCTAATGGAATTTGTTGACTTTCACCAACTGCTTTTAAACCAGCAAAATGAATCACTGCATCAATTGGATTTTCCTGGAATATTCGATCCAGGATCTGACCGTCTCGAATATCACCTTCTACAAATTTCAGGCTTTTTTGAGCCAACTGCTGGACACGATTTAAAGACTCAACCGAGCTATTAGATAAATTATCCAATACCACGACATTATGCCCAGTATTTAATAGTTCCAAGCAGGTATGCGAACCAATATAACCTGCTCCACCCGTTACTAAAATTTTAGCCATATCTTTCCTAATTCAATCTTAATCAAGCTTTTAGGATTTTAATCAAACCCTGGGTTGAACCATCTAAACCGCTAATATCAGTTTGCTCACCATTCAGTATAGGCAATAATTGGTTGGCAATTTCCTTACCTTTTTCTACGCCCCATTGGTCAAATGGATTAATATTCCACAGTACCGACTGCACAAAAACTTTATGCTCATATAACGCAATCAGCATTCCCAGACTATAAGGATTTAATTCCTGTAATAAAATAGTGCTGCTTGGCTGGTTACCCTCATATTGTTTATAAGCTGGTAAACCCTGCAATTCAGTTTGATCCAAGGCATCATTACCAAATGCCAGTAAACGTGATTGTGCCAAACAGTTAGATAAAGCCAGATGATGCTGTTCAATCAAAGCATCAGCATTATCAACATAAGTATATTGTTGACTGTTATAACGTTTAACAGGAGCAATAAAATCACAGCTGACTGCTTGGGTGCCTTGATGTAACAGCTGATAAAAGGCATGTTGGGCGTTTGGTCCAACTTCGCCCCAAATAATCGGACAAGTGTCGAGCTGTACTTTTTCACCATTGCGCTGGATGGATTTACCATTGGACTCCATTTCCAGTTGCTGCAAATAAGACGCGAAATATTTCAGACGTCCATCATAAGGCAAGATCGCATGGGTCTGAATATCCAGAAAATTTGTATTCCAGGCACCCAGTAAGCCCATTAATACTGGAATATTCTGTTCCAGAGGCTTGTACTGGAAATGCTGATCTACGGCATAAGCACCAGCAAGCAGTTGTTTAAAACCGTCCACTCCAATACTGAGTGCAATCGGCAAACCAATACACGACCAGAGAGAATAACGCCCACCGACCCACTCCCATAACAACAGCTGATTTTCGGGTGCAATTCCCCAGGCTGTCATTTTTTCAGGTTTAGTGGATACCCCAATAAAATGATGCTTCACAATAGAAGGATGCTGGCCTAAAGATTTTTCCAGCCATAAACGCACTGTTTGAGCATTGGATAAGGTATCAATCGTTCCAAATGACTTGGAAGAAATAATGAAAAGCGTTGTTTCCGGACGTAACTGATGCAGCAATTCAGATAGCTGGCTACCATCCATCGTCGATACAAAATGCACATTCAAGGGTTTGGCAGATTGATATTTAAAATCCGAAAGCGCATGACTAACCATTAATGGTCCTAAGTCAGATCCCCCTACCCCGATATTCACTACATCCTGAATGACTTCACCGGTAGCGCCACGGCGTTGTCCGGCATGAATCTGCTCGACCAAAGCATACATACGATCTAGCTGAGCATGAACTTCAGCTGCCAGTTCTTCATGCTGCTGGTCCTCTTTCGGCAAACGTAAGGCCCAGTGCATGGCTGCACGTTGTTCAGTATAGTTAATCGTCTGAGTGGAAAATAAAGACCCGATCCAGGATCTTAGATTTTGTGTCTCTGCCCATTCAATCAGATGCTGCACAGTATCATGATTGACTCTATGTTTGCTATAGTCAAAAACTACCTCCTCAAATTGTACCGAGTATTGGTTAAACCGTTCAGGATCTGCTGCAAAGAGTTGGCGTAAATGGATCGATTTCAATTGTTCTTTTACAGAATTCAGCTTTTTATAAGCATTATTGCTATTCTGGTCTGATTTAAGCTGGTCTAACATTAACGTCCCACCCCAATATAGTTAAAACCGCGTGACTTGATATAAGCAGGGTCATAGAGATTACGTCCATCCAGAATCAAAGGATGCTGCATCAACTTGCTGAGATAAGCATAATCTGGGCTACCATACTGTTTCCAGGCCGTGATTAAACACAATGCATCTGCATCTTCTACCGCCTGATACTGGTCTTCACATAAAATTAAATCGCTACGTTGACCATAAATCTGTTCAATATTGGTCAAAGCCTGTGGATCGTGCAGTTTCACTGTTGCACCTTGCGCCCACAATGCTGCCAACATGGCATGTACCGGAGATTGCTGGATACTTGGGGTATTTTCTTTAAATGCAGCTCCCCAGATGGCGACTGTTTTCCCTTGCAGGTCTCCACGGAAATAATTCCATAGCTTACGGAATAACAACTCTTTCTGTTGCTCATTGATATCCCAAACCTGTTCCAGTAACTGGTTTTTTACCCCAGAGTCCGCCACGGCGTGAGTCAGCGTCCGGATATCATGAGAAAAGTTTTCTCCACCAAAGCCTACCCCTGGAAATAAATAAGCTGAACCAATACGATTATCGGCTGCCATACCCTGACGGACCTGTTCAATATCAATCCCCAGTTTTTCAGCGACACTTGCCAGATCATTCATATAACTGATCCGGGTAGCCAGCATGCCGGAAATACTCAGCTTGGTAAATTCTGCATCCAGTATAGGCATAAACAGATATTGCTGGGCACGAGGAAACAAGGGACGTAACAGCTCTCTAACTTTGAGCTGTACATCTGGCTGATCGCAACCCACAATCAGTTGAGTCGCTTGAACGAAACTGCGAATAGCATTTCCTTCCTGAATAATATCTGGAAGATAGACCCAGTCATCATTCGGTAAAAGTTGCTGGAATCGCGCTGTACCATGCAAACCAAAGGTGGATGCATTAATCATCAGTTTAGGATGGGCAAAGCAGGCATGATGAATGGTATTTAACATCTGAAATGCCAGCTGCTCTTCTGTCGCATTAAAACTAAAGAAAAAGACATCCTGATTAAAATTCAAATGCTGAAAATCACAACAGTTTAAAAAACCGGACTCTTCCTGTTTTTGTAATAATAGTTGTAAGGATTCATCCTGAAAGTAAGTCCGGGCAGGCTCATCAGGACTAAAGCTATTACACCATATGACCTGATGGCCACATTCAGCTAACAGGGCCGAAATGACCCCCGAGAATAAGGTTTTTCCTAATACTGCAACTTTCATAGCACTCCTTGTTATAATTCTAAAGAAAGCTCCTGAATCAATGATTTAAATTCAGCACCGAGTTTGGGATGATCTACGCCATAATGCAATACAGCCTTAAGATAGCCGAGCTTGCTACCACAATCAAAGGTTTGACCCTTCATCCGATAAGCTTCGACAACTTCTGTTTGCTGCAATAGTGCAATCGCATCAGTTAGCTGGATTTCATTACCTGCCCCTTTTGGTGTCTGCTCCAGTAGTTGCATAATCTTTGCCGGAAGGATATAACGACCTACCACAGATAAATTCGACGGTGCGGTACCAATCGCCGGCTTTTCCACAATACCTTGCATCACCGTACTTTCACCTTCCGCAGGCGAAGCAGGCACATCCACAATCCCATATTGATCAACCAGATGATCAGGAACTGCTTCAACCATGATTTGTGATGCACGAGACTGTTCATAACGTTGAATCATACGAGACAGGTCATTTTGAGTATCTTGATCCTTAATCAAAACATCTGGTAACAGGACAGCAAAGTCATCATCACCAATGACAGCCTTAGCACAAAGTACCGCATGACCAAGGCCTAAAGGCTGTGGCTGACGTACGCTAATCACACTAACATGTGGGGGTAAAATTTCAGTAACTTCTTTAAGCAAATCGGTTTTATTTTTTTGCTCAAGTGTAGTTTCAAGTTCAAAGTTACGGTCAAAGTAATTTTCAATCGATGCTTTGGAAGAATGCGTCACCAAAATAATTTGCTCAATTCCAGCCGCAATCGCCTCTTTTACCACATATTCAATTGCCGGGCGGTCAACTACCGTCACCATTTCTTTGGGAATGGATTTGCTGGCTGGTAAAAAACGTGTGCCAAGTCCTGCGACAGGGAGAATTGCTTTTTTAATCATTGTATTCAACCTAATTATTTCCAACTTTAATTTACTTTAATTTCCTGACCACGCTGATAACCATCGACATAATGTTCAAGCTGCATTAAAGCCCAATCTACATCACTTTGAGTCGCTGTCAGCACATGCATACGATTAAATACTTCCAGAATTTCAGCTAAAGGATAGTGTTTTTCTACTGATCTTAAAATTCGCTTATGTGAAGTAATCTCTGTATTTTCCTGGTCAATTAACAGCTCTTCATACAGTTTTTCGCCTGGACGCAGTCCTGTATATTGAATTTCAATGTCACCATCGGGATTTTGACTGTCTTTCACCTTTAAGCCACTCAGTGAAATCATTTGACGAGCCAGATCCTGGATTCGCACTGGCTCCCCCATATCGAGCAGGAATACATCGCCACCTGTGCCTAAAGCACCTGCCTGAATCACCAACTGCGAAGCTTCAGGAATTGTCATAAAGAAACGTGTGACTTCAGGGTCAGTGACGGTAATAGGTCCACCTTTGGCAATCTGTTGTTTAAATAAGGGAACAACTGAACCGGATGAACCTAAGACATTCCCGAAACGTACAATACTTATCTGGGTTTGATTTTGTGCTTCAGCCATGGCCTGACAATAAAGCTCTGCCATACGTTTGGTAGCCCCCATGACATTGGTTGGACGTACTGCTTTATCAGTTGAAATCAGCACAAAGGTCTCGACCCCTTTTTTGACAGCTGCATTGACACTAAAGGCCGTCCCTACCGCATTATTTTTTAAGCCGGCCAATGGATTACATTCTACTAAAGGAACATGCTTATAAGCAGCAGCATGATAGACGGTTTGAACGCTATATTGCTCAATGACCCGTTCCAGTTTACTTTCATCCACTACCGAACCAAGAATTGGAATAATTTCACAGCTGGCACTAAGACGTAATTCTTTATCGATACTATATAAAGCAAACTCTGTCAGCTCATAGATAATAAGTTTTACCGGTTGATTTTTAATGATTTGACGACATAGCTCTGAGCCAATGGAGCCTCCTGCCCCTGTAACCATTACAACTTTATCTTTGATATTTTTTTCTAGTAGTTCTGCTACTGGAGGAACTGGATCACGTCCTAAAAGGTCAATAATATCGACTTCCTGAATATCAGAAACTCGAATTTCACCATTGACCAGTTTAGTCAGCCCTGGAATTTCAGTAATTTTTAAATGGGCAGGTTCCAAGAATTTTACAATCTCGCTTTTGCGGATACGTCCCACTGAAGGAAGAGCAATCAGAATTTCATCAATACGTAGTTTGGTAAAAGATTTTAATGCGATTTCTGGTGCATAAACTTGAATTCCCCCAATATTCTGACTGCTCAATGAAGGATTATCATCAATAAACATGACTGGTAAATGCTCATTAGAACGATTTAAAGTTGCTGCAACCTGCTGTCCCGCATAACCTGCACCGTAAATCGCAATCCGTTTTTTCGATACTCCTGCATATAAGTAAGAACGAACAATAAAGCGGATCAATCCCCGACTAAACCAGACCCAGGCAAACATCATGAAGCCAAACATCAAAGGAATAGAAGTAGGAATGAACGCATGTGTTGCATACGCAAGCAAATACAAACCAATGACTGCCAGAACAGTGGCTAGCCCTAATTTAACAATAAAAAATTCATTAAAAGTACGAACAATAAACCGATAAACACCACAAACAAATAAAGCCAATACGGCAATGGCACTAACCCAAACTGTACCAAAAGGAATATTGGGAACGACTTCTGCACCCAGATCGAATTGACGAATGGCATAGCAAAGCCAGATCAGGACGGGAAATATGCAGAAGTCCAAAATAACGAGAAATGTCTGTTTAGCCGCACGTGGAGATTCAACTAAAGGTAGAATGATAGATTTCACTTGCTGTGTCTTCTCAATAATTATTTATAAATTTTTACCTCATATTAAATATTAGAGAGAATTGAGGTAAAAACTTGGATAAATGTTTAAAGTGTACCTATAAAGATACACTTTACATGATTGAATCCTAGAGAATTATATGCGACTAATCACCTGCTGAATAACATCTTTAGTTGTTTGAATATTATTTTCTGTTAACGTTGGATGCACGAGGAACATTAGACTGGTTTCGCCCAGTTTTTGAGCATTCCTTAAACGCTCTTTTGGACGCCATGGCGTATCATCAAAAGCATGCTCTAAGTAAACTTCTGAACAAGACCCACTAAAGCATGGTACACCTTCTGCATTAATTTCAGTCATGATTCGGTCACGTGACCAGCCTTTTGGTAAAGCATCAGTATTGACTTGTACATAGCATTTATAGGCAGCATGTACATAATCATCTGATGGGCGATGAACTGTAAAATATGGGCTATCTGCAAATGCAGCAAAAATTTTTTCCATATTTGCATTACGCTGTACTGTCCATTCGGACATCTTTTTCAATTGAATCCGTCCAATCACAGCCTGCATTTCCATCATGCGCCAGTTCGTACCAAAAGAGTCATGTAACCAGCGGAATCCCGGTGGATGCTGTTTGTTATATATACTGTCAAAGTTTTTACCATGATCTTTATAAGACCACATTTTTTTCCATAGTGTTTCATCATTGGTGGTAACCATGCCGCCTTCACCACCAGTAGTCATAATTTTATCCTGACAGAATGACCAGGCACCAATATGACCGATTGAACCTGCAGATTTTCCTTTATACATGGCACCATGGGCTTGGGCACAATCCTCAATCACATACAGGCCTTTTTCTTCAGCCAATTGCATGATTGGGTCCATATCACACATCCAGCCAGCGAGATGCACACAAATAATCGCTTTGGTATTAGGCGTTAAAACTGCTTCAATCGTACGACGTGAGATATTTTGCGAGTCCATTTCCACATCGGCAAAAACCGGATTTGCCCCAGCAGTCACAATGGAGCTAGCAGATGCAAGGAAAGTACGTGAAGTTACAATCACATCATCACCCGCCCCGATCCCCAAGGCTTTCAAGGCTACATCCAAAGCCACGGTACCATTCGCCAATGCTACTGCATATTGTGTGCCAGCAAATTGAGCAAATTCTTTTTCAAATTCACGGCATTCCTGTCCAGTCCAGTAATTAACCTTATTGGACAATAAAACCTGGGAGACAGCATCAGCTTCTTCTTGCGTAAAGCTTGGCCATGGTTCAAATGCAGTGTTTAACATGATAATTCCTGATTTTCAAAACTCTAAAAACTTATTTTTTCTCTAAAATACGTGCCGGATTGCCAACTACTGTCACGCCTGGTGGCACACTTTTAGTCACTACTGCGCCCATTCCCACCACTGCGCCCTTACCAATCACTAAAGGTTTGTCTGGTGTGCCTTGCTTAATAACAGCACCTGCACCAATATAAGCATGATCTTCAATATGAATATTGCCGTTACATTTTACTCCAGGAGCAAAAGTAACATAGTCGCCAATTATACAATCATGCTCCACATAGCTATATAAATTAGCGTGAAAACACTTACCAATTTTGATATTAGAAGTAATCGTCACAAATGGGCTTAATGCAGCGCCTGAGGAAATTTCAGCATTATCCATACGCACAACATTATCTGCTTGAACAGTCCATAACTCAATTGCATCCTCTTCAAGTTTTATCGCAATTTTTTCACGAATTTGACTATTAGCGATCGCAATTAAAGCGAATTTTTTATCAGCTTTTAATGCTTTAAAAGCTTCATAAGTCAAAGCCACATGACCATTAATTGTAATTTTCTCAGTTAAACTATCATCAATAAAATAAATTTCAGCTTGAATATTATCACGCTCTAGCTGTTCACGTGCTACTGGCATTAAACTACGGCCACACCCAGATGCACCATAAATTGCATAGATTTTAATCATGATGATGATCCGTCTTAGTGCCAGTAAATTTTGTCATTGTCACTTCACCAGCTTCATTAATATCATCTTTAGCAATAACTTTTTTTACTGTCTTCAGCATAATTTTAAAATCAAGCCAAATTGATTGATTTTCAACATACCAGGTATCCAGCTTAAACTTTTCTTCCCAACTAATCGCATTACGGCCATTCACCTGTGCATACCCTGTCATGCCTGGACGCACATTGTGACGTTTAGCTTGTTCGGAGTTATAAAGTGGCAGGTATTCCACCAGTAATGGACGTGGACCAACAATACTCATATCGCCTTTAATCACGTTCCACAATTCCGGCATTTCATCTAAGCTTGTAGAACGCAGCATTTGACCAAAGGATGTTAAACGTTCACTGTCTGGTAATGGATTACCTTGTTTATCAACCGCATCTTTCATGGTTCGGAACTTGATCATCTCAAAAGGTTTGCCATGTAGACCGGGACGCACCTGACGAAACAGAACAGGTGAACCCAGATTTTTTTTTACTTTATAGGAAATAAATGCATATAGTGGCAAAAGAATAATAAGAGCTGTAGAAGCAATAATAATATCGAATAACCGTTTCAACATAAATCACTCCACAAGAATTTTATTATAGAAGTCAAAAACATCTTTAGATGTTTTTCTAACATCTAAAGTTTGTTTGAGTTGTTTTGCTCCTTCTTGAGCCATACTATAAGCATGTTGAGGATTTGATAATGCTTCTAAAATTGCTTCGGCCAAAGCCTTAGGGTTTTCTTTGGAAACTAACCAACCTGTAATACCTGGTTTGACTATATCAGGAAATCCGCCAATGTCAGTTGCAATAGTTGGCACAGCCATAAGGAGAGATTCTGCCGCACCACCCAAATTCTCAGAATGTGAAGGATGTACCACGACATCTATATCAGGATACAGATCAGGTACATCTTTACGTGTACCTAAAAATAAAATTTGGTCACCTAATTTTTTCTTTCCATAATCTATAATAGATTGAAAATATTGTTCTGCACCAACCCATGGTCCACCAACTATTACACATTTAACGTTTGGTTGAGAGGCTAAAACTATTTCCATAGCATCTATAAGATCCTCATGCCCTTTTAAACCACGCGTTTGTCCTAACCATTTTTTAGGCGCATAAGCATATGCAACCATACCAACTATTTTAATATTTTTAATAATATTAAATTGTTCTCTTAAAACACCTTTATTTTTTTTCTTATAAGTGGATATATCTGTTCCATAAAAAGTCGTCATTAAGCGCTCTTGATTAATACCCGAAGCTAAATAAATTTGTTCAGAAAATTTGCAAGTAGGTATCCAATAATCATATTTATCAGCACTTCTTATATCTAATGCACGAGTTAATTTCTTTTCTAAATGTAAAGGGCCTGGCACTTGAAATATTTTTTTAATTCTTAGACCCTTCATCGCAACACGCATAAATATGGTAGTACCGACAAAATGTGAATGAACTATATCTGGTTTAATCTCTTTCAATAATGAGCGAAATAAACTTATATTGGAAAGAAATAAATTAGGCTTTTTAATTAAAGAGGAAAAGTCAACATTTAGAATATAGACTTTAGCACCTAAATCTGAATATTTTGGCGCTAGACCATTATTATTAGGCAAGAAAACATGTATTTCACAACCTAATTGAATTAATTGTTCAATTTCCTTAAGAGCCCAAGATGCCCCCTCTGTTGTCTTAATTAGGTGAATAATCTTCATAATTAAATATCACCTAAAATATATTTGATTTTATGATCGATATCTACAGCAATCTGTTCATCCATAGTTTGGGTAGATCTTCGAGTTAAAAGTATATCAAGCATTCCTATAAAATTTAATATATAAACTACTAATATTTTAAAATACATTTTTATATTTATTCTTAAATAATTAAAATTAGATATATACTTTTTATACTCAGAAATAATAGAAATCTGATTTCTATAAGCACGCAATAACTTTACATAAGTAACATTTCCATCTTCACGATAATAGTAAAGCGGTTCAGCAATCTTGTAACACTTTAAATCATTATTAAAAAATGCTCTATTCCAAAGTTCATAATCTTCAGCGATAATTCCTTCTCTATACTGATTACGTAGATACCATGATTTTCTAGCGAGAATTGAAGCATGAACAATACCAATATTTCCAGAAATTATATCATATTTAGAAAGTGAATAATTTTTATAAGTTCTTATACCACGAATTGTATTATCATTTGAAATAGAGGCAACGCCTGTTGAAACAAGGTCAATATCTGTATATTTTAATAATATTTCAATTTGCTTTTCTAAACGGCAAGGATCAACCATATCATCTGCATCCATACGTGCAATAAAATCCCCTTTAGCCTCGGCAATGATCTGATTTAAACGAAAAGGTAATTTTTTGTTCTCACCATCTGAAATTACTCTAATTCTATCATCTTTGAATGAAGAAGCTATTTGTAAGGATTTATCTGTAGAGCCATCATCAATTAGAATTAACTCCCAATTCGTATATGTTTGAGCTAATATTGACTTAATCGCACCTACCAAGAAATCTTCACAATTGTAAAATGGGATACCTATAGTAACTTTCATCAGAATATCCTAAATAAATCATTAATACTATATGGGACTAATAAAGAAAAACGGGTTGTAGTTAAATAAAAATAAATAATACAAAATATACCATAAAAAAACAATAAAGGCTTATGTTTAATTCTAATAAATAAGTAGGGAATAATTAAACAAGACAACCAAGAAAAATAAAAAAGAAGCCTTTGTGGACCTGATGCTGAAGCCCCCAACAATGCTATAGGAATTAAAAAAATAACCCCTAGAGAATATAATTGAAATATTTTATTAAATAAAATTTCATTTTTATTTTTATTAAAAACAATAAAATATGAAAAAAAACCAATTAAGAAATAAAAAATTAAGGTTAAAAATCCACCAGAATTTTCAGATTCAAGTGAATAAGAGGCGTACCTTTCATTACTTAATGATATAATCTTTATTATTAAAGGACTTAAAACAAATGATCCTAAAAAAACAAAAAAAGCCTTATATAAAAAATTAATATTTAAATGAACTAGAAAGTAAAATGGTATTAATATTAAAGCTGATTTATGGAAAAGACTAGCAATTAAAATTAAAATTAAGTACTTTAAAATTTCCTTATTAACTAAAAAAATTAAAGATAGGCTAGCAATAGCCATAGCTACACCTTGTCTTAAGCCATTAAAAAAAAATGTATAATAGCCAAAACAAATAAAAGTAAAAATAGAAATAGAATAATTTAAGCTATATTTTCTTAAAACATACAAATATGATAAAACAATAATACAAGAGAAAGTAAAAAATAGCCAAAAATAGTTTTTAGTAAAATATAAAATAAAATATTCAATTAGTTTATAGCCCCATTCTATTCCATCATTAAAGTTATAATAATCAATTGAAGAATAGATATTAAAATTTAAAGTATAATTTTTTGTATCAGCTCCCACTTCTTCTGATCTAACAGCAGCAAATAAAATAAGAAAAAAAGAAGGCAATAAAAAAGCCCTCCTATTAATTGAATATTTCTCCACAAAAACCACAAGCATTACTATAAATAGTATAAAAAAATAGGGTAACATTTAAATCTCTCAAGTATCCAGTTAGGAACCAGTTCCAGAAATATATTTAAAATATTGATCTGAGATAACATCAAAATTAAGCCTTTTCGACATTAATTTAGCCTGAAGCCCTATACTTTCTCGCAACTCCTCTTTTTCCATTAATAAATCCAAGTACTCAGAAAATTTTTGAATATTTTTTGTTTCTACTAAAAAACCATTTGTTCCATGTTCAATTAAATCACTAGGTCCAGTTACACAATCAAAACTTACACAAGGTAAACCAGCCGACATAGCTTCTGCTAAAGCATTAGGAAAACCTTCAGAGATAGAGCTAAAAGCAAATATTGATGACTTAACCAACCAATCATCAACATTATTAGATTTACCCACTAAAAAAACTTGACCAGATAAATCTAAATCTTTTACTTTTTTTTCTAAAATTGATCTCAATACTCCATCACCTACTAACACCAACTTCCAACCTTGTCTTTTTTTACAAAGTGCAAAAGCCTCTAATAAATATTTTTGTCCTTTTTCAGGCACCAATCTGCCAACATTTACTATTATTTTCTCTCTATTCAAATCTAATGTATTAATTTCTCTAATTGGATTTGGTATAACAACTGATTTACTAGCATTAATCTCATTGTCAATAAAAAATTTATAATCCATAGTTTGAGCAATAATACCTGTAGCTAAAGGATATAATTTTTTCCTTAAAATTTTATAGTACTGTGGAATGCTAGTTAAAGGGCTATCTCTTTCAGAGATAAATATCTTTTTATTTAAACCTAATGAAGCAATAATTATTAAAATATTACTCTCTCTTAAAAAACTTAAACAAACATCCGGATTAATATTTATTATTATTTTTCTAAGCTGTAATATTAAGTTTATTAAGCAAAATATCTTATTTTTACTATTACTATTATAATTTAAACGATACACTTTAATATCTCTATTAATTTTATAGAAATCTTTTGTATCAGTAAATATGACCATATGTAATTCACATTTTCTTTTCACAACCCAATCATTAGCTAAACTAGATATAACCCTTTCAGCACCACCTGAACCTAAAGAAGGTATTATCATTAACAGTTTCAAAGGAAATTCCTATTAAAAAATACTAACTATTACAGAGCAATATATGCTCCAACATCCATTCTTGAGGATTAAAAGGTGACTTTATCCAATTTAAATCAGAATCCCAATATCCTTGACAAGCATCATATGCCTCAACAGAAAAACCATAACTAATTTCTATAATTAATGGTTTTCCTTTACCATCTATTATAAAATCATATGCGACACATTGTGATTTTAACTTTTTATTAATATCAAAAGCCATTTTTATACAATCTATTGGAATTTCTTGTGGATTATATAAAATATTACCACTTCCTGATGCTCTAAAATCATTTTTTCTAATCAACCTTTTAATTGAAAAACATTTATTTCCAATAACAATTACTCGAATATCTGAATCATTATTAGGTATGAAATCCTGAAAATAAATATATCCCCTTTCTTTTGGTTGATTCTTAGAGAATTCCGGTGAAAAGAATAAACGAAATATTCCTTTTAAAATTCCTGCTAAACTATCTTGTTTTAGTTTGAATTTATTATAACGCTCAATAAGATTCCCAACTTTATCAAATTGACTGAAGCCAACTCCGAAAGCTTTATTAATTAACTTGAAAGCCTGATTCTTATTTCTTACTAGTTTTACATTAGTTGCACCAGCCCCTCCTTTTAATTTAAAAACTTTCGGATATATAGTTTGATCTGCCCAAACTAAAGCTTCTTCTTTATCATAAAACACATAACTATTTACTAACGGAGCATTTATAGCTTCTAATAGATATTTTTGCGCAACTTTATCATCAAAGTGCCATCCTGTATTAAAATTCGGAAATACTTTAATCCCTGCATGCTCTAAAGCGAATAATATTCTCTTAGCTGTTAAAACATCTTTATATTTGGCATGATGATGATGCCACATGAAGATATCATATTTCTTTAGTTCACTAATTATAGTGTTAGAGAATGCATCGACAATTGCGTACTCAATATTATTGAGTTCACAATATTTTATCCAACGTTCTGAAAAGTCACCTTGTCCTTTATGAATAGCTACTTTCATTCTACAACTCTTTTAATCAAATCATCTGTATATTCGTTAAAAAAACCTTCACCAGCATATTGAGCAAATCTTATAGTTTGATTATAAAGATTTATTTCCAAACATCTCCAATTATTATTAATATCAAGACACATGTCTAAACTAATTAAATTGCATAGAGGTATTTCATTAGAAATTTTTTCAACAGATTTTAAAAGATCGCTATAGCAAGGTATAACAATATCAGAAAAATAAATATTACTATTTGGATGAAAGCTATATTTTTCACAATATTTACTTATTGCATAACTGTTTAACCTTCCATTTGAATCAATTTTGCATGATAATCCACCAGCAGACACATTATCTAACCCACCATTAATACCAAATCTTATACTATTATTCAAAATTTTAAATTTACCTGTATCATCTCTATATAGACATGATCTAATACTAGATATTCCAGAATGAATTTTATCTATATAACTATTTTGATATATTTTTTCTTGAAAAACTAGATGGCTATATCTATTTAATGCCTGTCTAATATCAGCCTTACTCTTTAAAAAATAAACTCCATCACCACCAGCTGTACCTAAACTAGGTTTACATACTATAGGAAAAACAATATCTAATTGATCTATAAAGTTATCAATATTAGTAATAATATTAAAATCCCTATCATAATAAATATTATCAATTTTATGAAAATATGATTTTGGGAAAAACTCAGAAACCTTGAACCACTTTTCATATATATTTTTTATAGCCAAAAAAGATGATTCTTTTAACGCATATTTATTTAAACTAGGCTCAATAAATGATGCAAATATATTCTCTGGCACTATATTGTAATCCAATTTACCAGAAAGATTATAACAAAGTAAGAATGTATTTATTTCTACCTTAACACCAAAGCAACTCCACTTCCTTATGTAAGCATCTATATCTTTCTTACTTAACTTATTAACAAATAGCTCCTGATTAACTTTCATGTAACGTTCTTGAAATGCTTTAGTATGGACATAAAAAAGATATTTTTTCTCTACAAAAAATAAAATTTCTTTTAAAAAATTAAACATTGTTATTTCCTACTAATTTAAGATTTCTCTTAATATTTAAAGCTTTTTTCATTACCAAAAAACCTAGAAGAGCTTGAGTTAAAACAAGTGTAATACTTGCTCCAATATAACTATAGATATAAACCAAAGGCATAGCTATTATAAAACCAAACAAAGAACTTATTAACGTAATATTTCTCAAGGCTTTAGTATGATTTTCTAAAATTAAATAATTTGTACCATATATATGATTTAAACCTACTAAAAATATAGATAATGATGATATTTTTAAAACAATAACGGCATTCTCAAATTCTTCTGTAAAAAAGAAATCTATTAAGATAGGTGATATTAAAAATATAAAAATAGTTACAACTATAGAAAAGGATATATATAATTTTGCAAATAAAGTATGCTTATCTATATTTCTAGCTAAATATGGAAATAAAACACGTACTATTACTCCCATGAAGGAATGAGCTATACCGATAAATTTTCTACCAGCATCATATATTCCACTAGCTGCACTTCCGCTCCATATTCCTAGAAAAACTATTGCTAAACTATTATAGAGATTAGGTAAAAGATTATTAATAAAAACATCAGAGCTCTCTTTCATTAGCTTCAAAATATTTTTAATTGATGTGAATTTCAGTTTAATTTTAAAATTAAAGAGAATACTATAAATTGCATATATTCCAACACTAATTGATCCCAATGCATATAAAATAGGATGAAGAATAAAATCCTCTTCCTCTTTTATAAAAATAAAGATAAGAAAGGTAAATAAAAATTTAGATAATAAAGAAAAGATAGTAATGAACTTCATTTTTTCTATTGCTTGAAAAAACCATTCTGACAAAAGTATTTGCCCAGGAATTATCAAAAAGCTAGCAAGAAGAATATTTTTATTCTCATTAAAAAATGGTAAAATTGAAATCATTATGTTTAAAACTATAAACATAATAATCATTAATGAAATCTTAGTCCATAGGACAACAGAGAATATTTCTGAAATTCTGTCTAGATCATTACGACTTTTTGCTACATCTCGTGTTGCAGTATAATTAAAACCCCAATCAGTAATTGTTTGAAACCAAACAATTACTGCTGCTGCAAAAGCAATCTTACCAAATCCCTCAACACCAATTACTCTTGCTAAATATGGAATAGTAATTAGTGGCAATAAATATGTAGCCACCTGAAGCAAAGTTAGATAACCAAAGTTGTTAACTAGAGCTTTCCCATCTTTACTGGCGTTTAAGCGGTTTTTAAGAGCCTTAATTTGACTAAGCATATTATTTACTGAAATTGATATACCAAGGCATGGCCTGATCAATTCCTTGAGCAATCACAAATTTAGGGCTATATCCAAGTAGATTTTTAATCTTTTCAATACTTGCTTGCGAATGACGGACATCCCCTGCACGAAATTCTCGATGTATAGGTTGTTTGTTATATTCTACACCATTTACATTTAACGCAGCTTTAATGGCATTAAATAAATCATTAAGTGTAGTACGATCCCCCACTGCCACATTATAAACCTGATTTTTGGCTTCATCATTTTGCGTAGTTGCGGCTAGAATATTAGCTTGTACTGTGTTTTCAATAAAACAGAAATCACGGCTGGTTTCACCATCACCATTAATAAATACATCATCACCAGCAATCATGGCTGCAGTCCATTTTGGAATCACTGCTGCATAGGCACCGTTAGGGTCTTGGCGCTTACCAAATACATTAAAGTAACGCAACCCAATCGTTTTGAACCCATAAGTTCGGGCAAAAACTTCAGCATACAGCTCATTAACATATTTAGTCACGGCATATGGTGAAAGTGGCTTGCCTATATTTTCTTCAACTTTTGGTAATGCCGAATGGTCACCATAAGTTGAACTGCTAGCAGCGTAAGTAAAGCTTTCTACCTCGGCATCACGTGCAGCAGTCAGCATATTTAAAAAGCCGGTAATATTGGCTGCGTTGGTGGTAATCGGGTCAGCAATCGAACGTGGTACAGAACCTAAAGCGGCCTGATGCAACACATAGTCCACTCCTGCACAGGCTGTCTGACAATCTTCAAAATTACGGATATCACCTTTATAAAACTTGAAGTTTGCCCACTGTTCAGGCTTGACCAGACTTTGCACTTCATCCAGATTATGCTGATGACCTGTAGCAAAATTGTCCAGACCAACCACATTTTGGTTCAGCTTTAACAGGGTTTCCAGTAAATTTGAGCCAATAAAGCCTGCCACACCGGTAATTAACCAGGTTTTTGGGTGCTGCTTTAATTGCTTACATACAGTTTGATATTGGCTCATTCTTATAACTTCCTTAATAAATTATAGACGCAGGTCAGATTCAGACTGATCCAGTACATATTTTAAATCATATAAAATATGCTCTGGCTTGCCTAAAGCACGAATCTCTGCAGCACCCATGGCTTTAAACTGCTCATGTGCTACTGCCAGAATCACTGCATCATATTGACCTTGCTCTAAGCTATTCACCGGAGTAATTCCGTATTCATGTTGAGCTTCGCTTGCATCTACCCATGGATCATACACATCCGCCTGAATATGGTATTCTTGTAACTCCTGCACAATATCAATGATCTTGGTATTACGAATATCCGGACAGTTTTCTTTAAAACTTAAGCCTAAAACTAGAACCTTAGCACCTTCAACCTGAATTTTTTTCTTGATCATCGCCTTGACCAGCTGGGTCACCACATAGGCCCCCATACCATCATTTAAACGGCGACCCGCCAGAATAATTTCAGGGTGATAACCGATAGACTGCGCTTTATGGGTTAAATAGTACGGATCGACACCAATACAGTGTCCACCTACCAGTCCTGGACGGAATGGCAAGAAATTCCACTTGGTACCGGCAGCCTGCAAAACTGCTTCAGTATCAATGCTCATTTTATTAAAAATCACGGCCAGTTCATTAATCAGGGCAATGTTGACATCACGCTGGGTATTTTCAATGACTTTTGCAGCTTCAGCTACTTTAATACTGGTTGCTTTATGCGTACCTGCTTCAATAATCAAATTATATACTTGATCAACGAACTCAGCGACTTCAGGAGTTGAGCCTGAGGTGATTTTTAGAATATTAGTCACACGGTGAAGCTTATCACCTGGGTTAATTCGCTCTGGACTATAACCTGCAAAAAAATCCTGATTAAATTTCAGATCAGATACCTGTTCTAAAACAGGAATACAAGTTTCCTCAGTTGCACCAGGATACACTGTGGACTCATATACAACCACATCACCTTTTTTGAGTACTTTACCAATACTTGTTGATGCTTTTACTAATGGTGTTAAATCAGGCTGTTTAAATTCATCAATTGGTGTGGGAACAGTGACAATAAAAAAATTACAATTTTTTAAATCTTCTAAATTAGTAGAATAGCTTAAATGAATAGCTTGTTTGAGTTCTTCTGGAGATACTTCTAATGTATGATCTTGGCCATTTCTAAGTTCATCAATTCGTTTTTGATAAATATCAAAACCCACTACTGGTACTTTTTTCCCAAATTCTACTGCAAGTGGCAAACCTACATAACCTAAACCAATCACCGCAATTTTTAAATCTGCAATAGATAGCATGTCAACGCCTTATTTATACTGTGCTTATAGAGAGAAAATCTTCCGGCACGAATAGTATCAGAAAACGATATAATTTCTATTATGATTTGTGCTCAAATAACTTAAATTATAAAGTAATGTATATTTTTTGTGAAAATTTGGTATTTTATTTAATACAATTATTATCTGTTATAAACCTAATTTTTCGCTTTAAAAAAACTGGTAATAAGTTACAAATTGTTATGTATATAACTGGTAACTTCGGTAGAATAACTTCAATTTGAATGAATCTAAAAATTAATATTTAGGAAAGCCTGTGCGACACTTTCGATTAGCTGTTTTATTGGCAGGTGGTATCACCACTACAGGGTGTGCAATCACCTCTGGTTTACAAACAAATGACTTACCTAGTGAGGGTGTTTATCAAACTGATCTAGGCACTACAGTAAATGTCATTAAGCTAGATCAAGAATCAATTATGGCTGCTCAGCCTGCTGTACATAATATTCAACAAGAATATGCTCATCTTTTTAGTACATCACACCGCAGCTATCAGTTGAGTCCGGGTGATATTTTATCTATCTATTTATGGGCTTATCCAGAACTTACCTCTGCAAGTAATATTACGAGTGATCAGTCTGCACAAGCGAATGGCTTCCAGATCGATTCAGATGGCTATATTCATTTTCCAATTATTGGACGCTATCAAGCTTCAGGAAAATCAGTAGCTCAGGTCAATCGTGAATTACGTAGCCAGTTATCACGTTACTTAAAGACTCCAGATGTCATCGTTCGGGTATTATCATATCAAGGTAAAAGATATTCGGTTCAGGGCAATGTTGTAAAAGGTGGCCAGTTTTATCTCAATGATCAACCTGTGAGTGTTTATACAGCATTAGGAATGGCAGGTGGTATCAATCCTGAGCAAGGTGATAATACTTCTATTACATTAGTCCGTCAGGGACGTTCCTATAGTTTAAATACCTTAGAATTAGAAAAAGCAGGATTCTCTCTACATAATTTATTAATACAGCCTAATGACACCTTATATGTCAATAATCGTGAGAATCAAAAAATTTACGTTATGGGTGAGTCAGGTAAAAACCAGTCACTACCTATACGTGACCAAGGCATGAGTCTTAGCGATGTAATTGGGGAAAGCTTGGGATTAAATCCACTTTCTGCTAGTCGCAGCAAAATCTATGTAGTACGAAGTAATATAAATTCTCCAATGACAGAAATATATCATATGGATCTCAGTAATATTGGGGACTTTGGCCTAGCAAATCAGTTTAAAATGCGTAGCAATGATATTGTTTATGTAGATGCTTCAGGTCTTGCACGCTGGCAACGTGTAGTTAACCAGGTTATTCCTTTCTCAAATGCATTGTATAATTTAGATCGTTTGGGGAACTAATGAAAATTAACAATATTTTAGTGGTTTGTATTGGCAATATTTGTCGTAGCCCAATGGCAGAATATTTTTTAAAACAGGAATATCCTCATTTAAATATTGAATCTGCAGGTATTTCTGGTTTAATTGGTCATGCGGCTGATGAAAAAGCGAGTCTATGTATGCAACGCTTTGGAATTGATATGAGTCCTCATGTTGGAAAAAAACTGAATGCAGAACTCATTAAAAAAGCCGACCTAATATTAGTTATGAGCCAAAATCAGCAAAAACATATAGAACAAACCTGGCCTTTTGCTAAAGGTAAAACCTTTAGACTGGGGCATTGGCAAAGTAAAAATATTGCCGATCCTTATCAGCATGATCAAACAGTCTTTGATGAAACTTGTAGATTGATTCAAGACTGCATTACTGACTGGAAAAAATATATTTAAGTTTTTTAATATTTTCACTTTTTGATATTTAAATTATGAGCCAAACTGCCAATACCGAAGATACTATTGATCTGAAGGAATTATTTTTTTCCTTAATTGCTCAATGGAAACTGATCACGATCTGTATATTATTGAGTTTAATTGCAGCTTTATTATATCTAAGGATCACTCCAGATACCTATAACGTAGATGCCCTGGTACAAGTAGAAGATAATAAAGGTGCATCAGCAGCTTTATTAGGTGACCTTTCTAATATGATTGAGCAAAAATCTCCGGCTCAAGCTGAAATCGAGATTTTAAAATCACGTCTTGTGCTTGGTTCAGTAATTAACCAGTTAAACTTAGACCTTGTAATTTCTGGTACTGAAGATTCGATCTGGAATCGATTATTAAAAAATCATAATTATGATATCCAATATACGACAAAATCAGTACTCTTCAAAGATAATGAGCAAAGTTTTGATGTAAGACAGTTTAATATTCCAAACTATTATAAAAATAAAAATCTGTTATTAAGTTTCGATCATAATAAATATAATTTAACTGATGCAGCAACAAATGACATTATATTTACTGCTCCTTTAAACCAAACCAGTCAAATTCAATCAAGATATGGTCTTTGGAAAGTCGCCATTTATAGCAAAGATCCCTTAGATTCTACTTATAATATTAAAAAGCTGACTTTACCTGCAGCAGTGCAACGCATACTTAATAATTATTCAGTGGCTGAAAAAGGTAAAATGACGGGTGTACTTGGATTAAATTATCAGGGCCAAGATAAACAGCATATTACTCAAGTATTGAATGCCATCTTAACAGCCTATAGCCAGCAAAATATTGAACGTCGTTCAGCTGAATCTGCCCAAACATTGAAGTTTCTAGATGAACAACTCCCTGAGTTGAGCCAACAGCTAGATCAGGTAGAACGTGAATTTAACCAGTTCCGTCAACAATATAATACTGTGGACTTAACTAAAGAATCAGAACTGTATTTGACTCAGAGTATCGCTCTAGAAACACAAAAAGCCGAACTTGAACTTAAAGTTGCTGAAGCTTCTGCACGTTATACTGAAGAACATCCAGTAATGGAACAAATGAATGCTCAACTTGGTGCAATTAATAGCAAAATTGCAGCATTGGGTAATACTTTAAAGCAGCTTCCTGATTTACAGCGTCGTTACTTACAACTTTATCGCGAGGTTGAAGTTAAACAACAGTTATATACCGGATTACTTAATACTTATCAACAACTTCGCATCGCTAAAGCTGGTGAAATTGGCAATGTACGTATTGTTGATACTGCCGTAGAACCAATTGAACCGATTAAACCAAAGAAATTACAAATTATAATTTTATCTATTTTCTTAGGCGGTTTTTTAGGAACATTACTTGCTTTATTGCGCAATATGATGCGTTCAGGAATCAAGGATTCAGCACAAATTGAAAGAGAGTTAGATCTGCCTGTATATGCAACAGTTCCTCGATCTCCTCTCCAAGAAAGTCGCGTCAATTTGCTGAAAAAGAAAAAGAGCATTCCTATTCTTGCGGTTAAGGATAGTAGTGATATTGCAATTGAAAGCTTACGCAGTATGCGTACTGCAATCCATTTTGCTTTGAGTAATGCCAAAAATAATATCATTGCGCTTTCAGGACCTGCTCCTGAAATCGGCAAATCATTCATTACTACTAACTTGGCAACTATTTTAGCCCAAGGAGGAAGCCGCGTATTAGTGATTGATGGTGATTTACGTCGTGGTTATTTAAATAAATATTTTAATAAAGAAGTACAACCTGGTTTATCTGAACTATTAAATCATCAAAATAGTTATGAAGATGTTGTTCAAAACTCGCAGGTTGATAATTTATTCTTTGTTACTCGAGGTAAAAGTCCAGTAAATCCATCTGAATTACTCAGTACAGATAAGTTTAAAGTTTTTCTTGACCAAGCTTCTGCTAGTTTTGATTACGTATTGATTGATACTCCGCCAATATTAGCCGTAACCGATGGTATCATCATTGCACAATATGCTGGTGTAAATCTATTAATTGCACGTCATGGTAAAACACAAATTAAAGAACTTGAAATTACTGTCACTCGTTTTGAACAGGCTAATGTGAAAGTTAATGGTGTTATTCTGAATGATGTACAAAAAGGGCCAGGTAATGGTTATGGGTACGGATATAACTATGCGTATGCTTATAAGGCTTCAAAAGATGGTGATTAAGATAAATTTAATTCATAGCAATTAAATTTGTCTTAAATATAAAGATAACCTCATTGTTATCATAAAGCTTCAAACTAAGGTAGAGTAATCAAATTAGTTTGAAGCTTTTTATATTTATCCTACTATGAAGTTAGTTATAGTCTTATAATGACTGATAAAATTAAAAATAATTATTTAACCCGAATCATGGATAAGAAATTCAGTTGAAAAAAAAGATGGCTAAGTTGATAAGTGAGTTACCACACAAACTATTTAACCAGCCATCCTATGTTCGAGTTTACAACTTTATTCTGTACGATTGACGATTTTTTTCAGAAAAATGAAGCCATCTATTGGCAATATTTAAAACAAGAAAATCCGAAGGTCAGGCAGAGATCAGGGGTTCTTTGTTTATCTGAAATCATTTTTATCGCGGTCTGGTATAAGAACTCTCAACTTCATCATTTCAAAGCCTTTTATGGCATGATACAGCGCTTTTATTATAAGCTTTTCAAGGCCCTCCCATCCTATCAGCGGATGGTTCATTTAATCAATCAACATCAACTCGCACTTCAAGCATTGCATATTTCTCTAACTTCTAGCGCTCAAACAGCTTGTGCCTGGGTTGATTCTACAACTTTACCCGTATGTAAGAATCAGCGTATCCAACGTCATAAATCTTTAAAAAAGATTGCCACACGAGCTAAAAGCTCAATGGGGTGGTTCTATAGATGTAAATTACATGTATTAGTAGATGCTCAGGGTCAATTTATTCAGACCCAACTGTCAAATGGCCATACTTCAGATATAAAAATTCTGCCGAAGCTAGCTCAAGGCTACATCGGTAAAATCTTTGGTGATCGTGGCTACATCAGTGAAACTTTAAAAGAAAAATTGGTAAAGCAGGATATTGAATTAATTACCTATCATCGCAAGAATATGCGACCAGTGAAGCTATCATCAGAAGATGAAATGATGCTAAGACAACGCAATAAAATAGAGACCATCTTTAGCTTACTGAAGCAACAATATAACTTGGTAAGCAGTCGCCATCGTTCCATTTCAGGTTATTTGGCTGGGATTTATGCATCCTTGTGTGCTTATCAAATCTGTCATCACAATAAGCCTCAATTTACAACGATGTAAAACTAGGCTTATCCATGATTGGGGTTAAATTATTTCACTTCTTTTGCACGTAAGTGGCTTTCAGTGACTTCCTTTCTACAAAATCGTGCAGCACCAACTTCTTGATCTGGTGCATTAATTCCTTCTTGATTAAACATCACCTTAGCTGTTTTAAACATAATTTTAAAATCTAGCCAAATATTATTTTGCTCAACGTATTGAACATCTAAGTCGAATTTTTCTTCCCAAGATAAGTTATTACGTCCACTGACTTGGGCAAGCCCTGTCATGCCGGGTTTTACCTCATGTCTTCGCATTTGTTCAGCCGTATAATGTTCTAAAAATTCTTTCATTTGAGGTCTAGGCCCAACAATACTCATATCACCTTTTAAGACATTTATAAGCTGAGGCATTTCGTCCAAGCTGGTAGAACGTAGTTTTTGACCGAATGGTGTAATTCGAAATTTATCTGGTAAGGGATTACCTTCTTGGTCAAATGCATTTCTCATAGAGCGAAACTTAATCATTTTAAAGAGCTTTCCATTTTTACCAGGTCGTTCTTGATAAAAGAAAATTGGGGAGCCTAGATTTCTACGTACTTTATAAGCAATGATGATAAAAACTGGCAACAATATAAATATAGCAGTAAGAGAAATAATAATATCGATTAATCGCTTAACAACTTTTATATCACTCCTAAAAAGGTCAGCACTAGAATATAGATGAGGGTAAGATGTTAAGGCATTTTTTAAAATTAGATCTTTCTTCCCCCGATAATACCAGGATTTTTTTTTCTCTAGCTTAGCCACTTTATTTATCCGTGGAGAAAATTGAATGATTTGGTTCTTATACCCTTCTTTTTCTACAAGATTTTTTTTAAAAAAAATATTATCTTTTTCAATAAATAACGATTTACGTGTTGTAATAGAGCTTTTTACAAAGTTTTCGATCTTATTTTTTTCTTGTTGTAGATCCATTAATAAACACCTCACTATGTCTATCTACGCATCATATCAATTGTATTTTTATTAAAGTAGAGAGACTATTGTTAGCCAATTTCATATTTTAGTTTTTTAGAAATATTATTATTATTTTTATTAAAATATATATTTAACTAAATTTAGTTAAATTTCACCTAATAAAAAACTTAAGTTTATATTTTTTCTATAAATATTAGCCACTTATATTAAATTAAAATAAATAATTTATAATTACACTAGATCAGTTAATAATGAAATATATTTCATTATTAAGGTAAATAATTTTTTAAAATATAGCAAATCTCACACTAAATAAAATGTGACAAAATGTAATTTATTTATAAATAATGAGTCTTATATCACAATAAAATACTATTTTAAGCTTATAATTAAATATATTCTAATTAATTATACAATCAAGATAACGTTATTTTTATTCTATTGAGACCGTCTTAAATATATAAAACCAGATAAGATAAAAAAATTTAAGAAAACTAGAAATCCACCTCTAATAATAATGAGGTGGAATAATTCAAGTTAAAATTAGGTGATCATAAATCTATACTATAATAATCATGCACAATACCACGTGCACCAAATCTTTCTTTTTGATCAATCAATCCAATGTTTAAGTATTTCCCTTCATTTTCATTAGAAGTACCGAAATCAAATATTTTGGCATTTTTCTTACTTTTGTCTATTAAATGATCAATGAGATAATCTAATACCTTGTTCTCCCTACCTTTATCATTACTAGCCAAATATTGAGTATGAACTACTCTTTCTGTTTCAAAAGTCACTGCTCCTGCCACAATATTTCCATCAAGACAACATTTATATGCTCTTATATTATTAGGGAAACGACTTTTTAATAAATCTATTTCATCTTCATTATGTACAGGTTGTTGGTTATGATGCTGATGGAGTACTTCTCGGATTACTCCCCAAACCATACTAGGCTGTTCTACCTCCTCACAGCTGACCCCATTTTTTTTAAGCTTATTGACTGATCTTCTTTTACTTTCTGAGTATGAATATTCTTCATTTAGAGCAATAGAAACACTAATATCTCGTCGATAAAGCTTGGCATCATTTCGAAATAAAGCGTACAAGTCTTCTTGAGCAGGATAATTATGATAAATAACAGGAATGCATTTATATATAATCTTATCAATATTTTTTTGTTTTAAATAAATTTTTAATAAATTAAATAATTCCAGCATATCAGCTGCATGAATATCTCTATTAATTAAAAAACCACCAAAAGTTAAACCTTGATGACTATAAAAAATATTATCTCTAATATTTCCAGGCAATAAGGCTACAATTTTCCCTTTTTCATTTTTAAATATTAGTGATAAATCCTCAAATCGATCAGCATGATATTCCATAAAATCACGATTAAACATAAAATGATAATTTTTACATTTTAATAAAAATTCATTCCATATTATTTTATCTGAAGCTTCATATTTATGTATTTGAAAACCTAAGTCTTCTTTCATTATAGTACCCATATCTATATCCTAGTTATTATTTTTAAATCAAATATAATTTTTCTATTTATTAAAAAAATACTATTACTTTTTTTAAAGCCCATTAATGCCCATCATTTGTAATAGTCTATGGTTTATATGATCCGCATTAAAATTCTTTCTAGCATAGAGAAATCCTTGATAGCCCATTTTATTTATTTGTTCAGGATGTTCTATAAAATAAGTCATTTTCTCTACCAATGCAGCCACATCCCATTTAGGAATTAGGAAACCTGTCACCCCATCGACTACAGTTTCATTGCAGCCTGGAACATCAGTGGTGATGACTGGACGTCCTATAGCCATTGCTTCTTGTGTACTACGGGGCACCCCCTCTCGATAATAAGATGGTAATACAAAAACCGCGCTATTACGTAGCCTTTGATCTACATCAGTCACAAAACCATTATATTCGATAATACCTGTTTGTATTAGCTGATCTAATTCAGCTTGCTTTAAGCCAGTTGGATTTTCAGGATCTAATCCACCAATAATTTTAAACACAACTTCAGGATATTTTCTTTTTACTATTCTTGCTGCTTCTATATATTCAAATATTCCCTTTTCAGCGATCAATCTGGCTATAAATATAAATGATATATTTTCCTGATTATTCCATTTTGTATAAGCATAATCTTGTAAATTAAGACCAATTGGTCCCAAGACTTCGATCGCATTTTTTTTATGTGGCAAATTATAATGATGGACTAAATCCTTAGGATCATCATGATTTAAAAAAATAATTTTATCTAGATATGGAAATGCAAGCCGATATAGTGACACCTGCACAAAACGTATGAATTTAGCCTTTAAGCTTTGGCCATATTTATGAATAGTAAAAGGTGATCCTAGTCCTTCAATCATGCCATAAATATAAGGCACTTTAGTCTTATAAGCAGCTAGCGTTGCATAGATAACAGGCTTAGTTGAATAGGAAAATACAATATCAGGTTGAATTTCTTTTATTTTTTTAGCCAGCTGATAAGTTGAACGTAGATCAGCCAAGGGATTCAGCCCTCCTCGACTAAGCTGATATGTCACTAAGGTGACTCCTAAATCTTGAATTTTGGCCAACCATTCATTTGTATATTCAGATACAAAGGCATAAACATGATAATTCTGTGCCAGACAAGACAAAATAAAATCTTTTCGAAAACCGTAAAGATTAGAGGCAGTCGTTCCAATGATGATAATTTTTTTAGAGATCATGGCTTTATACGCTCTATGAGTTCTAATTGTGCAGCATAAAAATTTTTATCAGAGTCAGAGACTGATGTAACTCTACACTTATGTAGTATCTGCATTAAGTTCAAAAAATTTAGTACTTTTACAATAATTTTTTTAATTTCAAACTTTAAAACAATCTTATTTTTTTCAAGATCGGAAATAGTACTATTATAATATTTATTGATTACTCCGATCTGGGTATTATAACCACGGATCATTTTTTCTTTTTTTACATTTTCAACTTCTCTATAAAAATATAAAGGTTCCTGTAAAACGACGTAATTAAAATCATTTTTTATCGCAGCTGAAAGCCATAGTTCATAATCTTCAGCTAAGCAATTATCGACTTGGTACGGGTTTCTTTTACACCACTCCTTTCGGGCAAGTAATGAAGGATGCAGTATATTAGTAACACCTTGCAAAATTTCTTTGGGTTGCATTTGATGATTAGAATAGATTCTCTTTCCTAAAATTTCATTCTTGTCTCCAATTGAATATAAGCTGGTGACGACAACATCAATATCTGGATTTTCATTTAGTACTTTAATCTGTTTTTCAAGACGATCCACTGCCATTAAGTCATCAGCATCCATACGTGCAATAAAATCATACTTTGCTTCATTGATAATCTGATTTAAGCGGTAGGGTAATCTTCTATTATGCCCATCAGCTATGATACGGATTCTCGGATCATTAAATGAGCGGGCAATCTCTAAAGATCGGTCTGTTGACCCATCATCTACCAGAATTAATTCCCAATTTTGAAAAGTTTGCGCTAATACCGATTTAATGGCATCTTCTAAATATTTTTCAGCATTAAAAAATGGTATTCCTATAGAAATATACATATTTATTCTTCCTTATTATTATTTGAAAATAGTAAAAAAGCGGCCAATAAAAACCAAAAAATCAGTGTTCTTGCGCTATAAGTTGTAAACCCATATAGCATCGGCCCCAAGAATATCAACTTGTTTGAAAATGATAATTTTTTAAATATTTGATATAAAAAGATTAAAAATAAAGAGATGCCGACGATCCCATAATAAAAAAGGATACCTAACCAAGTTGAATGAATTTCGTTCCCTTTCGGGTTATATAACCAGTGCGCACCTTGGCCAGCACCAAAAATTAAATATTGAGGATATTCAAGGAAGTTAAAAAGACCTCGTCCTTCTGCCTGGCTGTCTTTTTGATCCAGGCCTTCGACAAAACGCAGAACCACACTATCAAAAGCCCCTAAATGATATAAAAAGTAACTGAGGGTACTAAAAATGACTAATATGCCAAAAAATACAAATATTCTTTTATTCAGATCCCCTTTTTGACTAAATATAAATCCTAAAGTCAGCATTAAGAAGCCAATTGAAGCAGACCTTGACATGGTCAATAGAATTAAGAATAAAGCTAAAAAATAAACGATTATCTTTTTTAAATTACTTTCAGAAATATATAAAAAAATAGCACAGGTAGTTAAAACCCAAAATGCCATCTGATTGGGATCATTAAAAAGACCATTGTATCGTGGTTCAAAATTGTAACGACCTAATCCACTTGCCCAGATCGCAATTTCTATTACATAGGAAAATGGAATAAGAAACAGTATTTTTTCATAAAAAAAGTTAACTTGAGAGGAACTCAAATTCATTAATAATAAAAAAAACAACAAGTTAAAGATCCAGTAAATGGTAGAAACCATATAACTGGGATCTAGAACGATCAAATACCAAGCAAAATTTACACAAACTGTATATGCGACAAAGATTAAGGCTACACTTGAGTATTCGATGGTTATTTTTGAGCTACGGCTGAATAATAAAAATATAGCCGCCATAATAAAAAGGTGACTAAATTGTGGAACCCCACTAGACCAAAAATAAAACTGAGATAAGAAAAATGACAGCAAGATAAAGTATATAACCACTTTATCTTTTAAATTAATATCATCTAAAAAAATAATGTTATTTTTTGAATTACTTTCATTTAAAATAATCATTATCCATTCCTTTTATTATTATCTAATGCCTAGAATCAGCAAAAGAAATGATTAATATTTTTATATTACTAACTAAATTATTTTATTAAACATAGTTAAAATATAATTATTTATAAAATTTTTTAATTATTAAAAATCTTTTTTTATTAAGAGCCAATAAAAAAATCTAAAAAAATCATATGTTAAAATTTCTGTAGGATATTCTTTTAAAATTTTTATCATCTTTTCTAATGATTTCTTTTTAGATAATAGCCCTAATTCAAATGCATTAATCCACAAAGCTCTCTTTTTTGCTTTATTAAATAAAATATGATTCTGATATTCACTTAGAATCATCATTCTTGAATCGTGCATAAGAGTCGTTTGCTTATGCATATTATTGTCATGCAACCTATACTTTGCAAAAAGCACAGGAAGATAGCATAACTCCCCTTCTTGCGCTAAAAGCAGCCACATATACCAGTCTTCTATTTGTACTTCTGCATTGTAGCCACCTATTTTTTTTAAAGCTTGAGTACGAATAAGTTGTGTAGTAGCGGGCAAATCATGTTCTAACAATAAAATCTGGTCGAAGGTATAACTTTTTCTTTTTTTAACTCTATTTTTCACAAGATTAGAATCATTATCAATAATTGATACTCCTCCAAATACAGCTATACAGTTCTTATTCTGGCTTAGAAATTTGGTTTGTATTTTTATTTTATCTTTTAAGATTATATCATCAGAAGCAAGGGAGGAAAAATATTCCCCCTGTGCCCATTCTAATGCTTCATTTAGAGTTGTGCTTAAGCCCTTATTTGGACGATGTCTAAACTCAAATCGGGTAAACCGTTTTTCACATAATGGAATTAATTCTTGTATTTTTTCTACTGAAGCATCTGTAGATCCATCATCAATAATAATTAACTCAATATTCTGATAAGACTGGTCAATGACACTCTTGATGCTATCACGTATAAACCTTTCATGATTATAACTTGGTATAACTATAGAGACTAAGGGTTGTTCACTTATCATCATATTATTCCCTCTTTATTTTAATTGTTTAAATATAAATAAACTGATTACGATCCAATACAGCCCATAATTTATGAGATGAGCAATAGAAACACCTTCGAAACCAAACACTTGAGTACATATATAAGTTAAAGCAATGAGAGACACTGTAAATATAATCTCTGTACAAATATAGAGTTTAGTCATTGCTTTGCTGAGCATTAAATAAGCCAGTATCCAGCTTCCTATCTTCAAGGCATCTCCCATCATTTGCCAAAGAAATAAATCCTGCATAGGGGCAAAAGATGGACTAAATAATAATTTGATAATCCAATCACGTAGTATGAAAACACAAATTCCACCTACAACAGCAAGTGGAAAAATAAACTTATAGCCTAAATAGACCTCTTTCTTAATTTCATCAATTGCATTGAGTTCTGATAAGCGCGGCAAGTAATACACACCTAATGTAGTGGTTACGAGCAAAAGATATACTGTGCTTAGACGGATCATCGCCTCCCAATAGCCCGCATAAGCCAGGCTAAATTCTTGGGTTAAGTAAGCCCGAATTAACATTTGCGATAGCGGCACACAGATCGCACTGACTAATGCCATAAGAATAAACGAAGCAAACTTTTTGGTAATTCCTAAGTCTATTTTTCCTAATAGAGAGGAAAACTCAAACCAGTCTGCTCTATGACAGAGTATTAATGTCACTATAAATGCAATTGACTGATAGATGGATAATGCAATTAAAGCCCCATATAACTGCAACTTGATTGCCAAAACACCAGTGATCACAAGTGCAAATAAACTACCGGCAATATTTGCAAGCACCAGCTTTAAAATTTCTTTTTTCCCATTCAATATGGCTAAAAATAGCGTATTAAAATTGAAAAATATTAAAAAAATGGCAAACCATATAAAAATCGTTTGGTACTTAAGTGATTGAAATATATATAATGCCAGCTGCTTTTGAAAAATAAGTATGAGAATCGCAAAAACGAAACTAAATAGAAAAACAATACTCCCTGCTGTTTTCCAGACTGCACGTTGTTTAGTCTCATCTTCATGATATTCAGCCGTATATTTAACTACTGCAGTATTAATGGCACTGCCAGCAAAGGTCGTCACCATTTGAATAAAATTCTGGAATTGGCCGATCGCTGCATATCCAGTGGGTCCTAGATATACAGCCAGAATTTTATTCAGTACAAACATGGTGATGGTCTTAATCAAAACTGCTACACCATTCAGTACGCTGGTCCTAAATAGATTCATCTATGCCTGAAAACCATTACATAACCGAACAACCTGCTTTGCTTCATCCATAGATAAAGTGGGTCCAATCGGTAAGCTTAGGACCTCCGCATGAATCTGTTCTGAAACTGGAAAACTTAAGCCATTCCATTCCTGATAAGCCTGCTGCTGATGAGGTGGAATTGGATAATGAATGAGTGTCTGTACTCCGTTTTCTGCTAAATATTGTTGTAATTTTTCCCGATATTTTGTTCTGATCACAAATAAATGCCAGACATGTTGAGCATAAGTCTCGGTATCTATATTTTTGCACGGGAGCTCAATTGCGGGATTATGAATTTCTTTTAAATACAGATCTGCAATGTGCCGACGATGCTGATTCTCCTGATCTAAAAATTTAAGTTTCACATTCAGGATGGCAGCCTGAATTTCATCAAGACGACTATTTACACCTGGTACCAGGTTTTTATATTTTTCATGTGAACCATAATTACGTATAGCTTTAAGCATCTGCGCTAACTCAGCATCGTTGGTGGTAATTGCTCCTCCATCACCGAGTGCGCCTAAGTTTTTACCAGGATAAAAACTGAAACCTGCAGCATCTCCCCAATTTCCTGCTTTTTGACCATTTATTTCAGCACCATGACCTTGGGCCGAATCTTCTAAAACCAGCAAGTTATATTTTTTGGCAATGGCCATAATTTCTGGCATTGCAGCGAGCTGTCCATATAAATGCACAGGCAAAATTACCTTTGTTTTTGGAGTTATGGCTGTCTCAATTTTCTGGGTATCAATATTAAAAGTCGTTATATCCGGTTCAACCAGTACCGGTTTCAGATTATTCTGTGAAATAGCTAAGATACTTGCAATATAGGTATTTGACGGGACAATGACCTCATCTCCTTCATGGAGTTTTCCTAATTCTTTCCATGCGCGTAGCGTTAAAATAAGCGCATCCAAGCCATTAGCAACACCTATGGCATATCGTGTTCCACAATAATTTGCAAAATTATACTCAAATTCTTCTAATTCTTTGCCACAGATATACCAACCAGAGTCGATTACCTGAGTGCAAGCTGCAATCAGTTGATCACGGTATTGAGTATTTATCGCTTTCAGATCAAGAAAAGGAATCATTCTTATCAATCTCATATAAAAATTTATATTTATTTTTAATCTCATATTAATTAAAATTAATATACCTATAGTATTTAAATACAATCCTATTTATTTAGTTCATAACCTTTAGATTTAAAGCTTGGCTCCAATAAAAATTGTTTTACTTTCTTATTTAGTGGTTTTTCAATAAACCTATACATTAAAAAGCTAGCGATTAGAGTGACAATAAATATAAAAAAGGAAAACAGCATTAAGTCCATATTCAATGAAAATATTTTTCTTATATAATTTAAAACCTGTATTTCCAAAACATGCAGTAAGTAAAAAGAAAAACTGATTTCCCCTGCTAACACCATATATTTATTTGACAAAAAATGGGTAATTATACTTTTTTTCTGAGCAACATGAGACAGTGCAAAAATTAAAATAATTGCTGCCATAGGCAACCAATAGTAAATTGAATACCTGTAACTTATATCTATTTTATTATGAAATACAAAGAATAAAATAAAAAGTAAAATAGCTCCTAATTCAAATATAATTATAGGTTGCTTAATTTTGGAATAGCCCACTTTAAATTTTTCAAAAATATCAAATAGGATAATACCCAGTAAGAAGTCAGAAAAACGCACATATGGTGAAATATATAACCAATAGTGATCCTGATTTTTATCAAGCTGAATATTTAGAATCAAAATACCTATAAGATAGAATATAAAAATATAACTTCTTATTTTTTCAGAAATTAAAAATGCAAATGGAAACAGCAGGTAGAAGAACATTTCATCAGAGATACTCCAGGACGGAGAATTCAATGAGAAATGGATCTCTTCTGATGTAAAAAAGCTTTGTATCAGAAAAACATGCTGGATTAAATATTCCCACCCCTTGCCAGACTGAGCAAAGGTTAATAAGAATACTAGGGCTGTTGTAGCAATATGTACGGGATATATTCTAGCTAGACGAGAAATATAAAATTCTCTTTTTGAAATATTTCCAATTAAAAACTTTTCTTTATAATTGTAAGCTAAGATAAATCCACTCAAAATGAAGAAAAAGCTGACTCCTAAAAAGCCTTCGTCAAAGATACTATTAAAAATATTGGCATAATCTGTTTCTTTTAGAAAAGCCAAATGACTCAGAAAAACAAAAAGTGCGAAAAACATACGCAATGATGTAAGCGGCTTAATCACGTCATATATCTCCTTAATATTTATTATTATTTTTTTAATTCTATCTTCTGAAGCTTATTCTTTTGCAAGGCCTTCATTCTAATGAATTAACTTTAATTTTATTATTTAGTGATCTGCTCAACCAAAGTCTGATCTACTTCTTTTAGAAACTGGTCATAATTACGAATGTAATCACTTTCATCATAGTAATCACTTGCCAGTACTAATAGGATGCAATCTTCTGAAAAATCATGCATCTCATGCCAAACCATAGGTGGGATTAATAATCCCTTATTAGACTGAGCAATCAAAACTTCCTGTTTTTCTTTGCCATTATCCATCAGCATTTTACAGCTACCTTGAATTCCAAAAGCAATCTGTTGAAGTTGCTTATGTGCATGGAATCCGCGTGGAACATCAGGTTGAGCGCCAGCAATATAATAAAGTCGCTGTATACTGAAGGGTATATTCCGATTGGCTTCTGCGACGACCAGACTGCCGCGGTGATCTCCCAGGTTAGGTAATTCAATCCACTTAATTAAGTTCATGCTCATTACCCCACCAAAGAAATCAGATATTGACCGTAGCCATTCTTATGCATGGTATGACCAATCGCTAAAACTTGCTCTTTACTCAACCAGCCATTGTTCAAGGCGATTTCTTCTAGACAAGCAACTTTATAACCTTGACGTCTTTCGAGGGTTTCAACAAATTGAGCCGCTTCAAGCAAACTACCCTGGGTACCTGTATCTAACCAGGCAAATCCACGTCCCAGAAGTTCAACATTTAGGTCACCACGTTCCAGATAAGCCTGGTTAATTGAGGTAATTTCCAGCTCACCCCGTTCTGAGGGTTTGACCTGTTTGGCAATCTGGATGACATCATTGTCATAAAAATATAAACCTGTCACCGCAAAGTTAGATTTTGGATTTTGGGGCTTTTCTTCGATTGAGATTACCCGTTGCTGTTCATCGAACTCTACGACACCAAAGCGTTCAGGATCTTTCACCTGATAGCCAAATACTGTTGCACCTTTTTGTCGTGCTGCGGCCTGACGTAACATCGGTGTAAAACCTTGGCCATAAAAAATATTATCGCCTAGTACCAGACATACATTGCTTTGACCGATAAATTTTTCACCCAGGATAAAGGCTTGTGCCAGACCATCAGGACGAGGCTGGATCGCATAACTCAGCTCCATGCCAAATTGCGAACCATCCCCTAATAAGCGCTTAAACCCTTCAATATCTTCCGGCGTACTGATCACTAGGACTTCACGAATACCGGCCAACATTAATACCGATAAGGGGTAATAAACCATTGGTTTGTCATAAATCGGAAGTAACTGTTTTGAGATTCCTTTGGTAATAGGATGCAAACGTGTACCTGAGCCACCTGCCAAGATAATCCCTTTTGTTGTTCTTAACATTATACTGCCTCCCCTAAACGTTCACGCTGATAAGAACCATCCTGAACACGCTGACACCATTCCAGATTATTCAGATACCATTGCACCGTTTTCCGGATACCTGTTTCAAAGGACTCTTGTGGCTTCCAACCCAGTTCGCGCTCGATTTTTGAAGCATCAATCGCATAACGCAAATCATGACCTGGCCGATCGTTAACAAAAGTAATGAGGCTTGTATAAGTTTTTCCCTCCAGACGAGGCTTGAGCTCATCCAGAATTTTGCAGATGGTTTTAACCACCTCAATATTCTGTTTTTCATTATGCCCCCCGATATTGTAGGTTTCTCCCACGATGCCTTCGGTTGCAACCTGATATAAAGCACGCGCATGATCTTCTACAAAAAGCCAGTCCCGGATCTGTTGACCATTGCCATAAACCGGCAATGACTTACCATCCAGGGCATTTAAGATCATTAAAGGAATCAATTTTTCAGGAAAGTGATAAGGACCATAATTATTTGAACAGTTCGTGATTACGACTGGCAAACCGTAGGTTCTATGCCAAGCCCGAACCAAATGATCCGAACTGGCTTTACTTGCTGAATAAGGTGAGCTTGGTAAATAAGGCGTAGTTTCAGTAAATAAGTCTGTTGTACCTTCTAAGTCTCCATATACTTCATCCGTTGAAATATGATGGAACTTGAATCTAGACTTTTTAATCGTAGATAGATTTTGCCAATACTTTCGTGCTACTTCCAATAAGGTGTAAGTTCCCACAATGTTTGTATTAATAAATTCTGCCGGACCATCAATCGAACGGTCCACATGAGACTCTGCAGCCAGATGCATGACGATATCTGGCTGAAACTCTAAAAATAATCGGGTTAAAGATACATGGTCGCAAATATCAGTTTGCGTAAATTGATAACGGGGATGATCCGATACAGAAATAAGTGACTCCAGATTACCTGCATAAGTTAACTTATCAACATTTAATACATGATGTTCAGTCTCGTTAATGAGATGCCGAATGACGGCAGATCCAATAAAACCGGCCCCACCGGTTACCAATATATTCATCACCATTTTGATTATCCTTTAATATTTTTTATTTTACTTTTCACAAATTATTTTTAATGTATTGGTGCCGTCTAGGCACGTCTGTTTTTATTGATTTGTCTATAAGATATATTAATTTTATTACACAAACTACCCATAGAACAGCTAATCATCAAATGTAGTTACATTTTAAAAATCCGGATAATTTTTTTTAAACTTAATCCATCTTATATAGGCTTCAAGTTTTCAGATAATTTTCCACTAATATTAATTTAACAATCATCAAACCCAATTAAATATTATTTTAATTAACAATAGATTATTTTGATTACTATAAAAATAAAGTATTTTAAAATCTATTAAAATATAATTGAATATTAAGAAAAATCAATGATCTAAAAAACCTCTAGATTAGATAAAAATTATATGAAAATACTTTTCTATATTAATTTCAGACCTTAATTCCTTCTATCACTAGAGAATAGTACTTATTTAAAAAATAACAATTGGAAACAATTAATATTCTTATGTCATCTTAAGCAATTCACTATATCTCTACAGCTTATTTAATCACGGTTTCACGTCTATTTTCGTCAATCTTACAGTTAAATTCCAGCTCAGACTTATTAAATTGACTTAAGAATAGCTATAGACAAGGCATGTGATCTATTATATTTTTTAGACGTTAATCACATAAACCGAATTCAAAAAAATTAATAATTATTAATAAATACCAATTCTGAACATATAAAAATAAAGGGGTTTCAAGTGAACTATAGACACCTTTTAGGTACTTTTACCTTAAGCCTATCTCTGGTTGGATGTGCAGCAACATCCGGCTTTCAAACGTATGATTTACCGACAGAAGGAATCTATCAAACTGAACTGGGAACTCCAGTCAATCTGGTGAAACTGACTCAGGATACATTACCTGTAGTACAGTCTGCGCAAACGCATAATCTCAGTCATTATGCTCCACTATTTCAGACTGAGGTGCAGGATTACCGCTTAAATCCAGGAGATATTTTATCTTTCCAGTTATGGGCTTATCCTGAAATTAGTGCCATTCCTACAGCAAGCGACAATAATAATGGTTATCAGATAGACCGGAATGGTTATATCCAGTTTCCATTCATCAATCGTTATAAAGCAGCCGGAAAAACCCTTCCACAAGTGAATCAGGAAGTGCGACGTCTGTTGATTCCTTATTTGAATAACCCGGATGTGGTCGTGAGAGTAATTTCCTATCAGGGACAGCGTTATTCAGTAGTAGGGAATGTGAAATCAGCTGGACAATTTTACCTGACTGACCAGCCGGTAAGTGTGTATACGGCGCTGGGCCTGGCTGGCGGGATTAATGAACAAGGTGATTCCACTTCAATCCAGCTCGTACGCCAAGGTGTGACCTATGATCTGAACACGATTGCTTTGGAAAAAGCGGGTTATTCCTTACATAAGCTACTGATTCAACCCAATGACACCCTGTATATCAGTCCTCGGGAAAACCAGAAAATCTATGTCATGGGTGAAGCCGGCACCAATAAACCATTACCTATCCGTGACCAGGGCATGACACTCGCCGATGTACTGGGTGAAAGCGAAGGTATTAATCCATATTCTGCCAATCCGAGTCGAATTTATGTCTTGCGTGGCAATTCTGACAACAAGATGACTGAAATCTATCACTTAAGTCTAAAAAATCTGGGAGATTTTGGTCTGGCTAAACAGTTCAAGATGAATAGTAACGATATTGTCTATGTTGATGCTACTGGTCTGACCCGTTGGGAACGCGTAGTGAGTCAGATTCTTCCATTTTCATATGTCGCTGGTTCAGCTATACGATAGGTGAAAGTATGAAAATTAAAAATCTTTTAGCAATCTGTTTTGGACATGTTAATCATCAATTAGTGAATAAACATTTATTTATAAGATCTATCCGTACTTTCAGATTAAATCTATAAGGCTGGATCAACTAAATAATGACTGTTAGTACTAATAAAAACACTATTTTTAATTCCTCCATGGACTTCATCTGTAACTCCATGGTGCCCGAAAACCAGATATGAAACAGATTAGATGAAAGACAACATTATTCTGATCAGAATCAGAATGTCTGGTCTTTAGCGGACTCGACATACCCAGAGAGGATAAAAAACAGAATATTGAGAATCCTTTCTCGCAGGGCAGCAAGTCATTGATGCAGTCTTTTTTGAGTTAATTCAAAATGGCATCAGCGACTGGAAAAATCACTTTTAAACTTTTAGATAGTAAAATTATGAACAAAAATAACAATACCGATAATATGATTGACCTAAAAGGGGTGTTCTTTTCCCTGCTCGCGCAATGGAAGCTCATCCTGCTATGTGGTTTGCTCAGCCTGATTGTAGTGCTGCTTTACATACGTACCGCAGCAATTAACTATAAGGTTGATGCAATCGTCCAGGTCGAAGAAAGTAGAGGCTCATCAGCTGCTTTACTTGGTAGCCTATCCAGCATTGTGAGTCAGATGTCTTCATCCAATGCCGAGATTGAGGTTTTAAAATCACGTACGATTCTCGAATCCGTAATTGACCGTTTAAATCTGGATCTGCATATTGCCAGCACTGAAGACTCTTTTATTAACCGTTTGATTCAAGGCAGAACTTCTCAAACTGAATATCAGACCGAAACCGTACGCTTTAAGGATGGTCAAAAAAGTTTTGATATCCGTCAGTTTGACGTCCCTGTAGCCTATCTGGATAAAAATCTGCTGCTGAAATTTCAACAACAGAGCTTTAGCCTGATCAATCCACTGACCGAAGAAATCGTCTTTCAAGGCGCACTAAACCAGCCGGTTGAGGCTAAAGCTGCACAGGGCGACTGGAAAATTGCCATCTTTACTCAAGATAATCTCGATAACAGTTATCAGGTGAAAAAGCTCTCATTGCCTTCAGCGATCGATTCTATTCTTGCCAATTATACGATTACAGAAAAAGGTGATCTGAGCGGCGTTTTGCAACTTCGCTATCAAGGTCAAGATAAACAGCACATCACTAAAGTCCTGAATACGATTTTAGCAGTTTACAGCCAGCATAATATTACACGCCGTTCGACAGACACTGCACGAACACTGGCTTTCCTGGATGAACAATTGCCGGATTTAAGGAAACAGCTTGATGATGCAGAATTTGCCTTCAATCGCTTCCGCCAAAAATATAATACCGTTGATATCACCAGAGAATCAGAATTATATTTAAATCAAAGTGTTAATTTAGAATCACAAAGAGCCCTACTTGAACAGAGACAGGCAGAAATAGGTGCCAAGTATGCAGCTGCCCATCCAGCCATGCGTGAAATTACGGCCCAACTTCGCGTAGTGAATGGCAAGATTCGTGAATTGAATTCAACACTTAAAAATATTCCAGAGATTCAACGCCAGTATTTACAACTGTCTCGTGACGTTGAAGTGAAACAGCAACTGTATACCAATCTGGTAAATTCTTATCAGCAACTGCGTGTTGCTAAAGCAGGTGAAAGCGGTAATGTTCATATTATTGATACCGCACTTGAGCCAGTTGACCAGATTCAACAAAAACAGCCTCTGATTTTATTTTTAACCTTCTGCTTTGGTATTTTCCTGGGCATCCTGGTGGCATTGTTCCGTAACATGCTACGTTCTGGTGTGAAAGATAGCAGTCAGATCGAATATCAGTTAGACCTGCCAGTCTATGCCAATATCGCTCATTCTACTGTTCAGAAGCCTGGCCTGAAATTACTGAAAAAGAAAAAAATGCCTTTCTTATTGGCATTGAAACACAGTGATGATATGGCAGTTGAAAGCTTAAGAAGCATTCGTACAGCGAGCCACTTTGCTCTGACTCAGGCCAAAAACAATATCATGATGATTTCAGGTCCAGCACCAAAAGTTGGAAAATCTTTTGTTGCCAGCAATCTGGCCGTCATCATGGCAGAGAAAAATAAGCGTGTACTGATCATTGATGCAGACCTGCGCCGTGGTCATATACACAAATATTTTAATCTGGATAACCAGTATGGATTAACTGAATATCTGAATGAACACGTGTCTTTGGATAAAGTGGTACAAACCACCAATGTGCCGAACTTAAATGTCATTAGCTGTGGTGAAAATGCAACTAATCCAGCTGAGCTTCTGAATTCAGAACGCTTCCAGGAGTTGTTGCAAAAACTGATTCCACACTATGACCATATTATTATTGATACTCCACCGGTACTGGCTGTTACGGATGCGATTATTGTTTCCCGATACGTCGGACTTAATCTGGTTGTAGCACGCTATGCAAAAACCCAGATGAAGGAACTGGCACTTACAGTAAACCGCTTTAAACAGGCTGGCAGTACTGTCAATGGTCTGATCCTGAACGATATCCAGCGTTCAGCAGGTGGCAGCTATAGCTATGATTATACATATAGTTATAAGCCGAAAGCCAAAACCAGCTAATCTAATAGCTCCTAAAAAAAACCAGCAATCATTGCTGGTTTTTTCTTTTTTGAGTCGTACCAAATGCAGGTATTCACTTGCTAAAAAACCACCCGTTCTACAAGATTTCTTAAAATTTTCTGCTAAGATGGACTGAACCTCAACGATAACATTAGATTGGACAAATACATGAGTAAGGCCTTACCGATTGCCGTCGCTGTTCTTTTAGGCGGTGCCGCGCTAGTACCTGTTTACTATGCAACTCAAAACCCTGCTACTCAAACTACAAAAGCATCTAAAGATGCCTCTGCTGTCTCTAAAATCAGCTATGCACTCGGTTATGAAGTGGCGCATCAGACTCCTCCTGAGCTGGACATTAACAGTTTTGTGACCGGTGTACGTGAAGGACATGCGCGTTCTGCACCTGCCTATACGGAAGAAGAATTACAGGCAGCTTATGAGCAGTTCCAGAAAGAAATGCAAAAAAAGCAGCTTGATAGTGCAAAACAGGCTCAAGCTTCAAGTGATACTTTCCTGACTGAAAATGCGAAAAAAGCAGGTATTAAAACAACTGCTTCCGGCTTACAGTACCAAGTCACGAAAGAAGGTACAGGTAAACAGCCAAAAGCCTCTTCAATTGTGAAAGTACATTACACTGGTAAACTGGTAGATGGCACTGTATTTGACAGTTCAGTAGAACGCGGTGAACCGATCGAGTTTCCATTAAATCAAGTCATTCCAGGCTGGACTGAAGGTCTGCAGCTGATGAAAGAAGGCGGTAAGGCAACTCTATATATTCCGTCAAATCTGGGTTATGGTGAACAGGGTGTCCCTGGTACGATTCCTCCGCATAGCACTTTGATTTTTGATGTGGAATTAATCGAAGTAAAATAATACAAATAGGGAGAGCGACCAGCTCTCCTTTATTTTTGAGAATTGATAATGAAAATACAAATCAGTTTAATGGTTTTGCTGCTCAGTTCAGGCAGCCTTTTTGCTAAAGAGATCAATAATACAAGTAGTGAAGCTGAGAAGATTGGTTACAGCTTTGGTTATCTGATGGGTCGCAGTAATGCAGACACTTTAAAGGATCTTGATTTAGATGCATTTAGCCAGGGCTTAAAGACAGCCGCTGCTGGACAAAAATCCAGTTTAAGCGATGAAGAAATGACCCAAGTGCTGACTCAGTATAAACGTCAAAGTGATGCCAAAGAACTGATTGTGCTGAAACAGAAAGCTGAAGAAAATGCCAAAGCTGGCAAAGCATTCTTGCAGGAAAATGCGAAAAAGCCAGGCGTTAAAACTACCAAATCTGGTCTGCAATACCTGGTACTGAAAGAAGGTAAAGGGAAATCACCAAGTGCTAACAGTAATGTCCGTGTGCATTATGAAGGTCGCCTGATTGATGGTACCGTTTTTGACAGTTCGATTGCCCGCCAGCAGCCAGTCGATTTCCGTACCACCCAAGTGATTACTGGCTGGACAGAAGGCTTACAGCTGATGAAAGTCGGTGCTAAATACCGCTTCTTTATCCCCGCTGATCTGGCCTATGGACAGATTGGTTCGGGAGATATCATTGAACCAAATAGTACCCTGATTTTTGATATCGAATTACTGGAAATTATTAAATAAAAATTCCTTTAATTGTAAAAGTTAAAAAGAGAGGCAAATTATTTGCCTCTCTTTTTTTGTACTGATGAGAAACGAATTAGTTGGAGCTTTTCATGTATATTCATAGCAGTTTTGCTATTTTATAGTTTAATCAAAATATTCAACAACAATAGAGGACTTCAGCATGGCAGCAATCAAGACCCGCGAAATTCAATATACTGCGCAGGATGGCAGCACTTTGATTGGTTATTTTGCCGCACCAGAAACTGATGCACCTGTAGCCGGTGTTATCGTGGCACCCGAATGGTGGGGCCGCAATGACTATACTGAACAGCGTGCCCGTGAACTGGCGGAACATGGTTATGCCGCGCTGGCAATTGATATGTATGGTGACAAGAAAGTGACCACCAACTCTGATCAAGCCTATCAATGGATGATGCAGACGTTTGAAGATCCGGACACCATTGTGAACCGTGCGAAAGCTGCTTTAGATACTTTGGCGGCACAGGATGAAGTCAATCCGGAAAAACTGGCGGCAATTGGTTTCTGCTACGGCGGTAAAGTGGCTCTGGATCTGGCTCGCTCAAATGCACCGTTAAAAGCTGTGGCTACTTTCCATGCCAACCTGTCTCCTAAAGCACCTGCACAGGAAGGCCAAGTACAGGCAGAAATTCTGGTCCTACATGGCGAAAAGGACAGTATGGTGAGCCTGGATGATGTCGCCAGCTTTAAAGAAGAAATGCAGGCGGCTAAGGTCGAGCATAATGTGATTGTATTTGAAAATGCCAAGCATGGATTCAGTAACCCGCTGGCGGATGAGCGCGCCAAGGCCAATGGTGTCGATCTGGGCTACAATGCTGAAGCAGAGAAACAAAGTTTGGCTGCCATGTATGAATTACTAGCACGACAACTCGCCTAATAACAGATAAATTGATCCGGCTCATGATCGAGCTGGGTCATACATGAAAAAATAAATTCAATGAAAGGAGCCAATATCATGACTGAAAATAACTGCCCGTACTGTAATTTTGACGAATACGATATTCTGGCTAAAAATGATTTTGCTGTCGTGTTACCTGAACCCAACTCCCTGTCCAAAGGACATTATGTAGTTACTCCATTACGTCATGTGGCGTCATTTTTTGAAATCACAGATAAAGAACGTAAGAGCATGATGTCCTTACTTGAACAGGCTCGTAATGAATTGCAATTACGCTATCAGCCTTCCGGTTTTCATGTCGGGTTTAATGATGGCGAAGTATTTCAGGAAAAATCAGAACATTTACACATTCATATTATCCCACGTTATGAAGGCAAGGTATTAAAGCTGGATGCACGCTGGGGCATTGAAGAATAAGAATTTAAATTTTTTTCCCGAGTGAATGCTTTTCGAAGTGTTCACTTGTCCCTTCCATTTATTCATTTTTACTCTTTTTCAGTCTTGCTGTTTTAGCAGACTTTTCATCTTTTAGCTGGGTCTCTTCAGTTATACTAGGCCTCGTTTTCCAGTTTGTTCTATCTTCATGTTTGTATTTTCAGATGCCCTTTTAGAATGGTTTGATGTGCATGGCCGTCATGATTTGCCGTGGCAAGTGGCTGATGATCCCTATAAGGTCTGGGTCTCTGAAATCATGCTACAGCAGACTCAGGTCAAAACCGTGCTGCAATATTTTGAGCGGTTTATTCAACGTTTTCCGACAGTACAGGACTTAGGTACAGCTTCTTGGGATGAAGTCGCACCCTATTGGGCTGGGCTGGGCTATTATGCTCGTGCCCGCAATTTGCATAAGGCAGCCGGTATTGTAGCAAGGCAGGGGCATTTCCCGACGAGCCTAGAAGAATGGATCGCCCTGCCCGGCATTGGCCGCTCAACCGCGGGAGCCTTAATGTCTTTGGGTTTACGTCAGTACGGCGTGATCATGGATGGTAATGTCAAACGGGTGCTGGCACGATTTTTTGCGATCGAAGATGATCTGTCTAAACCGGTTCATGAACGTGCCTTGTGGGAGCTTGCTGAACAGCTTTGCCCGGTTGAACGGAATCATGACTATACCCAGGCGATTATGGATCTCGGTGCGACCGTCTGTACTCCGAAAAAGCCTTTATGCCTGTATTGTCCAATGCAGCAACATTGCAAGGCACATCAACAGGGTCTGGAAAATGAATTGCCCTTTAAAAAAGCCAAAAAGCCGGTACCGGTCAAAGCAGCTCAAGTGCTGTTGATCCAGTCAGGTGATGAATGGCTATGGCAGCAACGTCCTAATAGTGGTCTTTGGGGCGGGCTTTGGTGTCTGCCAATTATTGAAGACACTCATACATTTGAACAACTGTGCCAGCAACTGGGTCTGAAAAATCTCGTACAAAAGATCCAGATCAGCCACAGTTTCACCCATTTTACCTGGCAGCTTGAAGCCATGGTTTTTGCAGTCGATGCAGATCAGCAGGAACATCTGGCGATTGAGTTACAGGGCTTCTGGATGAACCCGGAAACTGCGGTCAATGCAGGTATTCCAACCGCCATGAAAAAATTGATTTCTACCGTAAATTTATGACATAGTCTGGAACAAGAAGAATCATACTGGCCTCATTTAAGGATAAATATTTTGCGCCATTCTCTTGCGTTTGTCGGGCTTTCTTTGGTGATGTTATTTCTGGTGGCGTGTAGTAGCGCACCGAAACATCCTTCTGCGGTTCAACTTAATCCGGCACTGGTCAAAAAACTGAATCATATGCGTATGCCCTCTTCTCTGCCAATTCCGGTAGATCGGGTTCAGGCTCGTGAATTGAAAGATACTTGGGGAGCTTCGCGTAGTAGTGGCCGTTTGCATGAGGGCATTGATATTCTGGCTCCACGTGGAACCAAGGTTCGTAGTGCGACGCCTGGTCTGATCGCGGATTTACGGAATAACAATTTGGGTGGTAAAGTAGTCTGGATTCTGGGTCCAGGTGGTGCCTGGCATTATTATGCACATCTGGATGGTCATAAGCGTGGCCTGAAAGTTGGTGACTATGTCAAAAAGGGCGATGTCATTGGTTATGTCGGTAATACTGGCAATGCCCGGCATACTGCGCCACATCTGCATTATGGTCTCTATTTAAATGGTAAGGGCCGTGGTGTTGTTAACCCTTATCCATATTTACGTTAATTTTAGGAAGTTTACATGTCAGAAGCGTTGATCAACCGTCTGGTCGAATTTGCTGAATCAGGCAATCAACAGAAAATCGTGCTCAATGGCCAGACCTATCAGGGCTGGATCATGGAAATTACCGAAGAGGCGCTTCTGATCAGTACCGGTTATGCCGACAAAAGTGGTAAGGATATGTGGATCCAGTTCAGCGATCTGCAGCAGGCAGAACTCTCCTACTGGGATAATCAGCAAGATCAGTGGACGACATTTAAATTATAAGATAATCAAAAGGAGCATCCCTTGACGATCCAACGCTGTGGCTGGTGCTCTGATGATTCTCTGTATACTGCTTACCATGATCAGGAATGGGGACAGGCGCTGCATGATGAAAAACGCCTATTTGAAATGCTGTGTCTGGAAGGCCAACAGGCCGGTTTAGCCTGGATTACCGTACTCAGAAAACGTGAATCTTATCGCAAACATTTCTTTCAATATTCGATTGAAACGATTGCTTCTTTTACAGATGAGCAACTCACCGCAAAACTGCAAGATGCTAGTCTAATTCGGCATATCGGTAAACTAACTGCGATTCGTGATAATGCCCGGACCTGGCAACAGCTTAAATCTCAAGAAATTGATGTGGTCACATGGTTGTGGTCCTTTGCCCATCAGCCCCGGTTAAATAATGATGTTGCAGATTATCGTCAGGCTCCAGCACAAACCATTGAAAGCCAGAACATGTCCAAAGCCTTAAAAAAAGCAGGCTTTAAGTTTGTCGGTCCTACGATCTGTTATGCCTTTATGCAGGCAGTTGGCATGGTCGATGACCATGAAAATCACTGTCACTTTAAAACAATATCCTCCCATTCAAATAAGAGCTGAATCTATGTCCACTAATACTATTCAAGCCTATGCCGCAATGTCTGCCGGTGCTGCTCTGGAACCTTATCAATTTGATGCAGGTGAACTTCAGCCGTATCAGGTCGAAGTGAAAGTTGAATACTGCGGCCTATGCCATTCTGATATTTCAGTACTCAATAATGACTGGGGATCTTCGGTCTATCCTGTGGTGGCCGGACATGAAGTCATTGGAACCATTACACAACTGGGTTCTGAAGCCAAAGGTCTAAAAGTAGGTCAACGTGTCGGTATTGGCTGGACTGCGGAAAGCTGCCAACATTGCGATCCTTGTATTTCAGGCCAGCAAGTGCTGTGTACCGGTGGTCAGGTTGCAACCATCGTCGGTCATGCAGGCGGTTTTGCAGATAAAGTCCGTGCTGGCTGGCAATGGGCAATTCCCTTACCCGAAGATCTGGACCCAGAAAGTGCTGGCCCCCTGCTCTGTGGCGGGATTACTGTATTTGACCCGATTCTAAAACATCAGATTCAGGCCATTCACCACGTCGGTGTCATTGGTATTGGCGGTTTGGGACATATGGCGATCAAGCTGTTGAAAGCGTGGGGTTGTGAAATTACCGCCTTTACTTCAAATCTGGATAAAACCGATGAGCTGAAAGCCATGGGTGCAGACCATGTAGTGAATAGTCGTGACCCAGCAGCGCTTAAACCGCTTCGTGGTAAATTTGACCTATTAATGAGTACTGTCAATGTCACACTAGACTGGCAGGCTTATTTATCAACACTGGCACCAAATGGTACTGTACATATGCTGGGCTTATCATTGGAACCCATGCAAATTTCTGCAGGTTCACTGATTGGTGGTGCTAAATCTGTGACTGGCTCGCCGACAGGTTCACCAGCAGCTTTACGTCAATTACTAAAATTTGCGGCACGTAAAAATATTGCGCCACAGATTGAACTGTTCCCCATGTCGGAAATTAATGCTGCGATTGAACGTCTGCACTCAGGCAAAGCCCGTTACCGGATTGTACTGAAAGCCGATTTCTAATTTTTACTAATCATCAGTAAATCTAGATCTGCCCTAGCATCATGTTAGGGCAGATTTTTTATGGCTATATTTACATATAATTGGTTTATAAATATTTAGCCAGCTTCTGAGCCAGAAATTCAATAAATAGATGTACCCGTTTAGGCAGATGCTCCTGACGGTAATAGACTGCATGAATTTTTTGATAATGTAGCTCAATCTGATCTTCAAATAACGCCTGTAAACGACCCGCCTGCAAATCGTCCTCGACCAGAAAGCGTGACAGACAGGTAATACCTACCCCGTATAAAGCTAATTGACGGACAGTTTCCCCATTGGGTGCTCGAATCTTTGGCTTTACAGTGATAGGTTCGCCATTCAGTCGAACCGGCCAGGTATTCAGATGCGTAGGCTGACTAAATCCCAGTAAAGTATGGTCCGATAAATCTGCCACTGATTGCGGTCTGCCTTTCTGCTGTAAATATTCAGGACTGGCCACAATATACAAACGGCTGCGGCATAATAATCTGGCATGCAGGCTGGAATCATGCAGTTCTCCAAAGCGGATCGCGACATCGGTTTTATGTTCCAGCAGATCAATCACCTGATCATGATTATTTAGTTCAATTTCGATGTGGGGATAACGCTGCATAAATTCCTGAATTAGCGGCACGATTACATGCAGTACAAAAGGTGTCGCTGAATCGACCCGAATCAATCCTGAAGTATCACTATCTGATTTCAGTAAGGCATCTTCAGCTTCTGCCAGATCATTGAGAATTTTGCGCGCCTTTTCTAGAAATAGCTGGCCTTCTTGAGTCAGTTTCAGCTTACGTGTGGTTCTTTCTAAAAGAGTAACATTTAACTTATTTTCCAGACGTTGCAATGCCCGACTGACACCCGAAGTGGTTTGTCCCAAACGCTCTGCCGCCATGACAATAGAACCACTATCCACAATAGTGACAAAAGCCTGTAATTCTTCAATCGTCGATTTCATTTGTCACTCTTTTATTGATTTTCGGTCAATAATATTTTGCAAATTCAGCTATTTTTTCGCAACAATAAAAAGCACAAAATACTCAACATCGAAAATACTTAAAGATTAAAGCTATGAATATTGTTCCTCAATTTGGTGTTGGTACCTTTCGCCTGTCTGGACAGACCGTCATTGATTCAGTCAAAACAGCCCTGGAAGTCGGTTATCGCGCCGTAGATACGGCACAGATTTATGCCAATGAAGCGGAAGTGGGTCAGGCTATTGCAGAAAGCCAAGTTAATCGTAACGAGCTATTCATTACCACCAAAATCTGGACAGATCATTACGCACCAGACAAATTAATTCCAAGCCTCAAAGAAAGCCTGCATAAACTACGTACCGATGCAGTCAATCTAACGCTCATTCACTGGCCTGCACCTCGTTTAGGCGTTCAAATTCCTGAGCTGATGCAGACTTTATTAGAAGCCAAACAGCAAGGTCTGACTGAGCATATCGGTGTGTCCAATTTCAATATTGAGCTGACCCAACAAGCCATTGATACGATTGGTCTAGAGCATATCGTAACCAACCAGATTGAACTCAGTCCTTATCTGCAAAATCAGCGTCTGGTCAGTTTCCTACAATCTCAGAAGATTGATGTCACCTCTTATATGACACTAGCTTATGGCAAAGTGCTGAATGATCCTGTCCTGCAAGGAATTGCTGCACAGCATCAGGCTTCGACTGCACAAATTGCACTGGCTTGGGCCTTGCAAAAAGGTTTTGCTGTGATTCCTTCTTCAACCAAACGTGAACATCTGCTTGCCAATCTTGCAGCGCAGGAGATACAACTGTCTCAAGAAGAAATGGCTTTGATCAGCACCTTGGAGCGCAATGGCCGTGAGGTTGATCCGGACCAGCTTGCGCCTATCTGGGATTAAACAGAAACCATGAAAGTTAATTTTCCTTTGCTTGCACTGGCGGTTGGTGCCTTTGCAATTGGTACCACTGAATTTTCTCCAATGGGTTTTCTGCCAGAAATCGCCCGTGATCTAGAGATTTCGATTCCTCGTGCCGGGATGCTGATCAGTGCCTATGCCTTAGGGGTGATGTTGGGTGCACCACTAATGACCCTCTGGTTAAGCCGTTATTCCAAACGTAAGTCTCTCATTTTACTGATGGCGATTTTTACGATTGGTAATATTCTGGCGACATTAGCGCCTAATTATCTGGGGCTGATGGGGGCACGCATCATTACCAGCCTGAACCATGGTGCTTTCTTCGGGATTGGTTCGGTTGTCGCGGCCAGTGTCGTTCCGAAAGATAAACAGGCCAGCGCTGTAGCCATGATGTTTATGGGCCTGACCATTGCCAATATTGGCGGGGTGCCACTGGCAACCTGGATAGGACAACATATCGGCTGGCGTATGGCTTTTCTGGGTATTTCCCTGCTTGGTTTGCTAACCATGTTCTCCTTATGGAAAGCCTTGCCTGAAGGCCAAAGCAGCCAGAAACCAGATGTAAGGCAAGAACTACAAGTATTGACCCGCCTGCCTGTTGTTTTAGCTTTATTGACTACCGTGATGAGTGCGGGGGCCATGTTTGCCCTATACACTTATATTGCCCCGAGTCTGCAAAGTTTTACTCAGGCTTCCCCTGCATTGATTACTTTGATGCTGGTGTTGATCGGGGTAGGTTTCTCGATTGGTAATCATCTGGGTGGCAAGTTTGCAGATTTATCCTTAAATAAAACCCTGATTGGCTTTTTAATCTTGCTTATGCTGATGATGCTGCTCTTCCCGATTCTGGCAAGCACAGCTCTTGGCGCAGGTCTGGCATTAATCATCTGGGGTGCTGCTGCCTTTGCCGTAGTTCCACCTTTACAGATGCGAGTCATGTCCGTGGCTTATGATGCGCCTGGACTGGCTTCTTCGGTAAATATTGGTGCTTTCAATCTTGGGAATGCTTTGGGTGCAACTGCGGGTGCCAGTGTGCTAAATCTGGGACTTAGCTATAGTGCGGTTTCATTTGCCGGTGCTAGTCTGAGTGCTGTTGCTTTGCTTCTGGTTTTAATTCAAATGAAACTGGCTCCACAGCAAGATATGACTGCGCAGCAATACTCTTAAAATTTCCTTCATAAAAAAAGTCCGCCTGATGCGGACTTTTTTATATTAGCTATTTAGCGTAAAGCTTCAGGTAAAACAGGCGTTGTCACAGGTTTAGCCAGTTCGGTTTTCATCTTTTGCAGCATCTGATAAGGCTGCTGTTGCACAAACATATTCACAAAGGTTAAAGGAATCGAACCTTCAGGATTGGCATAGCCATAAGTCGATACCTTAACCTTGTTATTCGCCAGTTTCTGGAAGGTCCAGTCTCCCTGATAATCAGTCAAACGTACATAATTCGGATTTAGGGCATAACCGGTCTGAATCGCTTTATTCTTGATCGTAATCTGTCCATTGGCATCCTTAATCATTTTACCCTGCACAATCAGATCACGGTCTTTTAAAGGGAATGGAAAATCCAGCACCATATACAAGGTGAAATCGCCTTTTTTATCATCACGCGACAGCACCTTGATACTGCCCATATAAGGCACCCATTTCACTGCATGATCAACATCCAGAATCAGAGAAACGGCATTCTCAATCGGGACATTGTAGGTGGTTTCGGCTTTATAGAGAAAAACGGGATTACGCTCATCCTGATAGGTCCAGACTTTAATATTATTTTTATTAATGCTGAGCTTGGCATTCTGCACAGAGGTCGACTGTGCTGTAGCGGCAAAGGCTACAGCACACGCCATTAATATTAATTTCTTCATTCCATTGTCATCTTATTTTAGTTTTAAGTTATTTTTATATAGGATTTTGACGAAAATTTATACTTGAATATCGTTAAAACCAAGTACATCCTTCATGTCATATTTACGTGCATCACGACCAACGACCCAAGCTGCGGCACGTACGGCACCCGCTGCAAAGTTCATACGGTTGGTGGCTTTATGCGTAATTTCAACACGCTCGCCTTCGCCAATAAACATTGCAGTATGTTCACCGACAATATCACCGCCACGAATGGTCTGAAAACCAATGCTTTTACGTTCACGAGGACCCGTATGCCCTTCACGATGATACACCGCATCTTTTTTCAGATCACGACCCAGTGCTCCAGCAATCGCTTCACCCATCATAAGAGCTGTACCTGATGGCGCATCTACCTTATGACGGTGATGTGCTTCGATCACTTCAATATCGACCGTATCACCAAAGACTTTAGAGGCAAGTTCTAGCAGTTTGATCGAAACGTTCACACCAACCGAATAGTTCGCTGCATAGACCACTGGAGTTTCTTTTGCAGATTCCTCCAGATAAGCTTTTTGTTCGTCATTCATACCAGTCGTACCAATCACGATCGCAACGCCATTTTCACGGCAGATTTTAAGATGATTCACCGTCGCAGCAGGCGCAGTAAAGTCGATCACCACGTCACAGTCTTTGACCACTTCTTCAAGATGGCCGACAACCTTTACACCCAAGCTCCCTACGCCAGCCAGTTCACCGGCATCTGCGCCAATCAATGAGCTTTCAGGGCGCTCAACAGCTGCTGCCAATTGGTAACCGGCTTCTTTCACCGCCTGAATAAGGATGCGTCCCATACGGCCGCCTGCACCTAAAATCCCAATGCGTGGTGTCGCTGACATAACATAGTCCTGATGTTGATTCGAAATTGCTCTTACTATAGCAAAACTCGCTCATAACACTAAGATTGATCGCATAAAAATCAATGAAAAGAATTAAAGAAGGTCATGAGGGATTTTGATATGCAGTCCATATCAACAATAGTTTATGGACGAGTAAAAAGAAAAATAATTCCATTAGAGGAATAATGATTAAATAGTTAGTCAGAGATAAACTCATTTAAAGAAAAATTCTAGTTAATAAGAATTAGATTTTAATTATAAATAATTGAATTTTATAATATAAAAATATTTTTCCATAATAAGTATGATCTTGATTTTTCATATTTAGATCATTTGCATTTAAGGAAAATATATTGAAACTCCAGTTTGACTGCCTCAGCAATATTGAACTAAATACCCATCATCGCGTACTGAAGCATATGCCCTTAGCGCATGGCATTATTTTCGATGAAACACGATGGATTGTTTGAGTAAATGAAAGTGTAAATCCATACTTTTTTAAATTTAGGAATGTTTAAGGATCAAGCATCAAGTAGTTGACCAACTTCCAAGCTGGTATATCCACGTTCTTTAAAGATCAACACAATCGCTTTTTTATAATCTTCACAAATAGATGTTTTATATTTAGTGATGAGTTGAATCTCGGAATTCAGCTCCAGGTCATTTTTTAAGGTCAAAACTTCGGTAGAGATCTTATTAAAAATCTTTAAATTAAACATATAGGCACCTGTTATCAGTTGTAGCGGCCCGACTACAACAAATACCTGCCTTAGCTCAGCTAGACACCCTTGGTCGCAAGGATTACAAATTAGAAAAAGTTCTGCAAGTTTTGAGGAATTGATAGATTAAATAACCTTCTAAATTCTTCCTATTTAGCAAGATTGTCGGCCTAAAAATTAATTTTATATATCAAATTCTTAATAATCTCATAATTGCTAAAAATTTAATAGGAACCAGTTTTTGTAACAATTCTTTTAATATCCCAGATTATTCATAATATTTTATTAGTTAAATAAATGATGAGATCATTAATTCAGGATCTTCATATCCTGATGATGAGGTCTTAAAAGACAAAGTATTTTTCTCTGTCTGGCTAAGGTAAGAACCAGACTCTTTGTACGCTTTGGCTCACATCAATCTCGGCCTTTTGCTGCTATTCAGAATACTGGAAGTTTCCTATGATGAATTCATCAGGAACAGGAAGTTCCAAACAAGAATAACAATAGATCAGCAGAAGGACAGTAAGGTACGACAGGAGTTATACCCAGCGAACCCATACGAAAAACCCCGGCAGGATGATCTGACCCCCAAAAGTTAGACAGTAAGTTAGGCAATTTCTAAGAACTGATTTCTGTATTCTACAGGGGTCAGTCCTTTTAATTTAACCTTGATTCGCTCATGGTTATAATAGTGAATATATTCTTTCACTTTTTGCTCCAATTCATCAACTGATTTAAATTCTTCTCCATAGAAACATTCAGATTTAAGTATTCCAAAGAAACTCTCCATAGCAGCATTATCTAAACAATTCCCCTTACGTGACATGCTTTGGGTGAGCCCTCGTTCTGCTAATTGTTTCTGGTAAAATCTCATTTGATATTGCCAACCTTGATCAGAATGGATCATTGGCTTCTCATTTATATTGAGTGTCTCTATAGCTTCTTTAAGCATATCTTTGACCAGTCCAAATACTGGTCTATGTTCCATTTGAAATGCAATGATTTCACCGTTAAACAGGTCCATGACGGGAGATAAGTAAAGCTTGTCACCCCGAATATTAAATTCAGTCACATCAGTAACCCATTTTTGATTAGGTCGCTCAGCCTTGAATTGACGCTGCAATACATTGTTTGCAATTTTACCCACTTGCCCTTTATACGAACGGTATTTCACAACCCTAATACGTGATTTAAGCTTCATAGATATCATCAATCGCTGTACACACTTATGGTTCACGATCAAGCCTGTATTTCTCAATGCAAGCGTAATTCTGCGATACCCATAACGCCCTTTATGCTGATGATAGATCACTTCGATTTGCTGTTTTAAATCACTGTATTTATCATTGAGTTTTGATGACTTCTGATGATAGAAATAGGTACTACGCGCCATCTTAGCTGCACATAGCACATGCTTTAGTGGGTAGTTTTGCCTTAATTCAGATATGAATCTTGCAGCTGTTGCTGTTCGACTTTTTCCTGTTCTTTCTGCTTCTGAATCAAGGCT